>JBKJON010000174.1:0-5172 GCA_046595715.1 Marmoricola sp. | reverse complement strand
GACAACCGCTACTTCTGGATGAACCTCAAGCGCATCGTGGGCTCGCACTTCGCGAACTACCGCGAGTCGTGGGAGGCGAACCGGCTCATCGCCAAGGGGATGATCCACCCCACCCTGTCCAAGACCTACCCCCTGGACGAGGTGGGCCAGGCCGCCCTCGACGTCCACCAGAACGCCCACCAGGGCAAGGTCGGCGTGCTGTGCCTGGCTCCGGAGGGCGGCCTCGGCGTACGCGACGAGGAGATGCGGGCCCGGCATCTCACCCAGATCAACGCCTTCCGGGGGGTCTGAACCGAACCCGACAAATCGGGTGAGCGTTCAACCACCCCATCAGCCCCACCGCACCCGGCAGCACCTCTACTGGTGCCGCCGGGTGCGAGTTTTCACAGGCCTTCGGCGCGTCGGACGATTCGCGCTCGGAAACCCTTTCCCGATAGGTGACACTGACGGCGTACGTCGGAATTGCCGAGCCGGATAGAGGAAGATTCATGAGCAACCAGGGCCTGTCCATCTTCGATCACGACCCCGAGGACTCCGGGGACGAGCCCACCCAGGTGATCCCCCGGGTCAACCCCGAGAAGTCCGCCGCGCAGCAAGCCGCGGCCCCCCAGCAGTCCACCGTCAGGACGGCCCCCAAGGTCGTCGAGAAGACACTTCCGCCTGCGCAGGCTCCGGCCGCCGCAGCCCCGCCTGCACGCCCGGCGCCGCAGCAGCGCAGCGACCCCGCCGCGGAGGCCCGGGCCGCGGCCCAGGTCCCCGACCTCCCGACCGTGCGTCGTGGCGGCTACGACACCGCGACCGTGGACCGCGTCCTGCGCACCACCACCGCTGAGCGGGCGGGCCTCGCCGCCAGCCTGACCGAGGCGCAGAGCAGGCTGAAGTCCCTCCAGGCCGAGGTCGAGATGCTCCGCACCAAGGTGGAGGAGAACGAGAACCCCACCTACGCCGGGCTCGGCGGCAAGGCCAGCGAGATGCTGCGCCTGGCCGAGGAGCAGGCCGCCGACGTCCTCGAGGAGGCGAACGCCCAGGCCACGCAGATCCGGCAGCAGGCCCAGCGCGACGCCGCCGCGGTCAAGTCCGAGGCCGAGTCCGACGCCGAGGACATGCGCCTGGTGCAGACCCGTGAGCTCGAGGAGACCCGGTCGCGCACGACGGCCGACATCGAGGCCCACCGCGGCCGTTCGCTGGCCGAGGCCGACGACCACCTCGCCTCGGCCAAGCGAGAGGCCGAGCAGCACCGCCTCGCCGCCGAGCAGGAGACCAACGCGCTGCGCACCAGCACCGCGCGCGAGGCCGAGCAGGCCCGTGCCGCTGCCGACCGTGAGGTGCAGGAGGCCCGACGCGAGCTGGCCGTGGAGAAGGAGCGCCTCACCCGTGAGGCTGCCGAGCACCACGACTCGGCCGCTGCTGAGACCCAGCGCCTGGTGGCCGAGGCCGAGGATCGTGCCAACGCCGCCGAGCTGCGCGCCCGCGAGGCCACCGACGCGGCCAACGCCCACCGCGAGCAGGCCTCCCAGGAGGCCGAGCAGCTGGTGAGCCGCTCGCGCCGGGAGGCCGAGCAGATCGTCAGCGCGGCCAAGAAGCAGGCTGACTCGCTTCGCAACAGCGGGCACGCCGACTCCGAGCGCGAGCTGCAGGCCCTCAAGGCCGAGGTCGACCGCCTGGGCCGTCGCCGTGACTCGATCACCTCGCAGCTCTCCGCGCTCCGCGACGTGGTGGCTGGGTTCGGCAACGACGACGAGAGCTGACGTGGGGGATGCCGGGTCGGGCACCTCCGACGACTCGCCCGAGCCGGCTCCCCCGCCGACCGCGAAGAAAGCCGGTTCCCCAGGCGGTTCCCCAGGCGGTTCCCCAGGCGGTTCCCCAGCCGCGGAATCGCCCGGGAGCCCGGTGACGGAGCAGACGCAGGACCGGCCGCGGAACCGGCGTCGCGACGACGCCGAGGCCATGCCGGAGGCCTACGCGACCGGGCCCGTCCCGAGGCCGGAGCCTCCCTTGGGAAGCGGGGTGCGTCACCCGTTCGTCACCGGCTTCCTGCTCGGCGCCGGCGCCCTCCTGGCCTACTGGTTCGGCCACCTGATCCTCCAGGCCAGCTCGGTCCTGATCCTCATCGTGGTCTCGCTCTTCATCGCCTTCGGCCTCAATCCGGTCGTCCGCTGGCTGGTGAACAACGGCGTACGCCGCTCCTGGGCGGTGATCGTCGTGGCCCTGGGGGTGGTCGCCGCCATCGGCCTGTGCGGCGTGGCTATCGCCCCGGTGGTCGCCGACCAGATCTCTGCCCTGAACGCCAACGCGCCGGGGTGGTTCGACCAGCTCCAGCACAACAAGCAGATCCAGGACCTGGACCAGCAGTACGACATCATCGGCAAGGCCAAGGAGTACGTCGCCAGCGGCGACCTGACCCAGCAGCTCTTCGGTGGCGTCCTCGGGGTCGGCCTCGCGATCCTGGCCGCGCTCGGCAACGTCTTCATCGTGATCGTGCTGACCCTGTACTTCCTGGCCTCGCTCGACCACGTCAAGCACGGTCTCTACCGTCTCGCCCCCGCCAGCCGGCGCCCTCGCGTCGAGCACCTCGGCGACCGCATCCTCGAAGGCATCGGTGGCTACGTCTCCGGCGCCTTCGTCGTGGCCCTGTGCGCCGGCATCTCGACGCTGGTCTTCCTGTTCGTCGTGGGCCTCGGCGAGTACGCCGTCGCGCTGGCCGTCGTGGTGATGATCCTCGACGTCATCCCGATGATCGGTGCCACCCTGGGCGCCCTCGTGGTCAGCGCGATCGCCCTGGCCACCGACGTACAGACAGGGATCATCTGCATCGTCTTCTTCATCGTCTACCAGCAGATCGAGAACTACCTGATCTATCCGCGGGTGATGTCCAAGTCGGTCGACATCCCCGGAGCCGTCACGGTGATCGCCGCCCTGGTCGGCGCCAGCCTCCTCGGGGTGGTCGGCGCCCTGCTCGCCATCCCCACCGCCGCCGCCATCCTGCTCCTAGTCCGGGAAGTGTTCATCCGCGACCAGGACACCCGCTGAGGGCTGCGCAGTTTTTCTGGCTAACCAGAAACTTCGTCAAATCCCAACGTTGCAACGGTGGGTCAGTGGCAGTTTTTCTGGTTAACCAGAAAAACTGCACCTCACTCCCCCGGCTGCGGCACCGCCGTGTCCTTGTACGCCGAGAGGTTGTGAGCGTTGTAGCCGCTCGTGTCGGCCTTCTCCATGGGCCCGTCCCACTCCCGGGGCAGCGGGGTGGTGACCTCGGGGGCGACGCGCTGCACGATCTCGTCGAGCACGTTCTCGGCGTCACCGACCCACAGGTGCTTGGCGCCGGCCATCGCGACGACCTCGGCCTGCACCAGCGGGGCGAACCGCTCGATGGCCTCGGGAGGCTTGAGGTAGTCGTCGTGCTCGGGGATCAGCGCGGTGACCGCCTTCCCGGAGTCCGCCCAGCGCTCGAGATCGGCCGGCTTGCTGTAGCGCAGCGGCGGGGACAGCAGGATGGCGCCCTGGATCGCCGGGTCGAGGCCGTGCATCAGGGCCAGGTCGGTACCGAAGGACCAGCCCACGAGCCAGATGCGGGGCAGGTCCTCGAACTCGGCGTACTCGATGGCCGCAGCGACGTCGAACCTCTCGCCCACACCGTTGTCGAACTCACCCTCACTGGTGCCCTGCTCGCTCCACGTGCCCCGGGTGTTGAACCGCAGGACCGCGATCCCCGCCAGGGCCGGGAGCCGGAAGGCAGCCTTGCGAAAGATCTGGCTGTCCATCATCCCGCCGTGGGTCGGCAGCGGGTGCAGACACACGAGCGTGGCGACAGGATCGCGGTCCTCCGGCAACGCGAGCTCGGCGACGAGGCGGAGCCCGTCGGCGGTGTGCAGGGTCAACGGCTCACGCCTGGCCGGCAGCACCGAGTTGGCACGGATCGCGTGGGACATGGGCCCATTGTGCCCATCCCAGCGGCCAGCCCAGCCGCCAGCCCGCTGTCAGCCCCTCAGGCGGACCAGCGCACCGACTCCTCGACCACGTCGGCGAAGGCGTAGACCCCGCGAAGATCGTCGCGGTGGGCCAGCAGGTTGCTGACACCGTGCTTGTGCCGGGTGGCCAGGTCGGTCTGGGCCGCGTCGTGGATGGGACTGGCCAGCTGCTGCTCGATCGCGGCGATGTCGTTCATCACGTTTCCTCCATGCCTGTGGGCGAGAGACGAGCGTGACAGGCCAACATCACCGGACGATTGACGGTGGGTTACCGGGACGTGACGGACAAAAAGGTGGTTCAGGTCCAGATCAGAAGTCGAAACCGTCGAACATGTCACCGATGCCGTCGAACATCCCGCCGATGCCGTCGCCGATGGACCCGAGGCCCTCACCGAGGCCCTCCCCGATCGCACCGATCCCGTCGCCGATGCCGTCGAAGCCGCCACCGAAGAGCATCCCCATGAACATCAGGTCCATCGGGCCGAAGCCACCGAAGTAGCCCGCGGCGTAGGGCTGGTAGGCCCGCCCCCCCTGGAAGTAGGGCACGCGACGGTTGCCGACCATGACCTTGCGGATGTCGGGCTCGGCCCCGGCGTGCACGCGCTCGGCGTCGAGGGCACAGGCGGGCACGTCACGCTCGGCTCCGCCCGGAGGCGTGTAGGGAACGTCCTCGACCGACAGGCCGTGGCGAGGGTCGAAGAAGCACGGAGGCCGACGTGTGGGTAGGGGCAGACCGCCCACGCGAGCCCGGACGCAGGCCATGGCGTACTTGCCGTCCTCGAGGATCTCGGTCACGCCCTTGACGTGCTCCGGCTCGGTGATCTTGTCCGCCGCGCGCTTGGCCGACTCGTAGGAGTCCAGTGCTCGCTGGTAGTCCGCGTGCTCTCCCGGGTCGAGCTCACGCCCGGCCATCTCCATGTCGAGCACCTGGAGCTCCTCGCCGAGGGCGGTGACGTCCTCGAAGGCGAACTGGCGCACGGGTGCCAGTTCGGCCTCCTTGCGCTCCGACGCACGGCGCTGGTTGGCCTTGACGATCGCGACCACCGCGAAGGCCGCGATGGCCAGCACCACGAGAAAGACTACGAAACCCATGCGGTCAGGTTACGTGCCCCGTCCCAGTCGGCCCGGATCGTCGTGCCGGGCGTGCGTCAGTGCCACAATCCGCCCATGAGAGAACGCATCGAGGTCAGTCGCCCCTTCGAGG
>JBKJON010000029.1:0-6162 GCA_046595715.1 Marmoricola sp. | reverse complement strand
CCGATCTTGTGGGCGAACCCGGCGACCTGGGCATCGACGAACCCCACCGCTTCGGGGGACAGGAGCAGGGTGTGCTCGGCGACCCGGCGGTCCCGCCAGGCTTGGAGGTCACCGGCCATCACCCGGGCCCACACCCTGGGCAGGCGGTGCTTGAGCTCGACCGCGGGCGCGATCAGGACCCGGCCGGAGTCGGTGGACAACCCGACCGCCAAGGCGAGCTCGGCGATGCAGAACTCCGCGACCATGGGTGCCCCCGGCCCGGCCAGCAGCAGCCCGGTGTCGCCGCCGCCGCTGATCCAGGTCGGGGTGTGGTGGATCGACTCGGGTGGGTGCTGCTCGGCCCAGGTCACCGCGGCGCCCAGCACCTTCGCCTGTGCGCGGTCGGCCTCGCGACGCGACGAACGGGCGAAACCCAGCACGTCGAAGGAGCTGTCGAGCTCCTCGAGAGCCTCTGCTGCCGTCGTCGTCATGGAACCAGTTCAAGCACCGGGCACTGACAACCAGACCCGAGATTCCCCTGTGCGGCAAAGGATCCGAAGCTTTCTTGAACTACTTTTCGGCGGGCGCGCTGGTCGACTCATCGGGGTGGTGGTGGTGGTCGTGTCGGTGGCCCGGCGTCGGTGGTTGCGAGACGCTCGCTGCGCTCGCTCCCCCACCACCGGAGGGACCGGGCTGTCGCTCCCGCTGAGGACCTTGGTCCCACATATTGGGGTCGAGGGCCACCTCCGCGAGGGGCGTCGAGTTCCTACCCTCGAATCTGTGGACACCCTTGACATCGCCCGCTGGCAGTTCGCCATCACGACCGTCTACCACTTCCTCTTCGTGCCCATCACGATCGGCCTGTCGGCGATCGTCGCGGGCTACGAGACGGCGTGGGTGCGGACCAGCAACGAGCGGTGGCTGCGGCTCACCAAGTTCTTCGGCAAGCTCTTCCTGATCAACTTCGCGATCGGGGTCGTCACCGGCATCGTGCAGGAGTTCCAGTTCGGCATGAACTGGAGCGACTACTCACGGTTCGTGGGTGACATCTTCGGCGCTCCGTTGGCCATCGAGGGGCTGCTGGCCTTCTTCCTGGAGTCGACGTTCCTGGGCCTGTGGATCTTCGGCTGGGACCGCCTCTCACCGAGGCTGCACGCGGCCTGCATCTGGATCGTGCACATCGGCACGGTGCTGTCGGCGTACTTCATCCTCGCCGCGAACTCCTTCATGCAGAACCCGGTCGGCTACCGGTTCAACCCCGACTCCGGTCGGGCCGAGCTCACCGACTTCGCGGCCGTGATGTTCAACAAGGTGCAGCTCGTCACCTTCCCGCACACGGTGCTCTCGGCATACATGACCGGCGCCGCCTTCGTCGTCGGCGTCGCCTTCTGGCAGGTACGTCGTCCCCGCACCAGTGAGCGCGACCAGCGGATGTACCTGATGGCGCTGCGGCCCGCCGCGGCGATCGTGCTGCTGGCCGGGCTGGGCGTCGCCGTCTCCGGTGACATCCAGGGCAAGATCATGACCGAGGTGCAGCCGATGAAGATGGCGGCGGCCGAGGCTCTCTACGACACCGAGAAGCCGGCCGACTTCTCCATCTTCACCCTTGGCAGCCTCGACGGCGGCTCGGAGAAGTTCGCGGTCAAGGTGCCCAACCTGCTGTCCTTCCTGGCCACCGGTTCGACCTCCGGCGAGGTCGAAGGCATCAACCAGCTCCGGGCGAACTACGAGAAGAAGTACGGCGAGGACCCGGGCGCCACCTACTACTCGGCCAGCTACACGCCGGCGATCCCGGTGACCTACTGGACCTTCCGCCTGATGATGGGGCTCGGCTTCGCCGCGGCGGGCTTCGCCGCGTGGATCCTCTGGGCCACCCGGCGCAGACAGGTCCCCCACGGTCGGTTGATCCTGTGGTCCGCGCTCTCACTGCCGTTCCTGCCCCTGTTCGCCAACTCCTTCGGCTGGATCTTCACCGAGATGGGCCGGCAGCCCTGGGCCGTGTTCGGGCTGATGACCACGGCCAGGTCGGTGTCGCCCGGGGTGAGCCCGTTCGAGGCGATGATCTCGCTGGTCACCCTGACCGCGCTGTACGGCGTCCTCGCGTTCATCGAGGTGCGCCTGATGCTGACCTACATCCATCGCGGTGCCGACGAGCTGCCCCCGCCTGCTGACCCGACAGGCGCGGACGAAGACCGTCCCCTCGCCTTCGCCTACTGAGCCAGAAGGAGACCGACCATGGAACTGACCACTGTCTGGTTCGCACTCATCGCGGTGCTGTGGATGGGCTACTTCGCCCTCGAGGGCTTCGACTTCGGCGTGGGGATGCTGCTGCCCGTCCTCGGGAGGTCGGAGAAGGAGCGCCGGGTCCTGATCAACACGATCGGCCCGGTGTGGGACGGCAACGAGGTGTGGGTGCTGGTGGCCGGCGGTGCGACCTTCGCCGCCTTTCCCGAGTGGTACGCGACCCTGTTCAGCGGGTTCTATCTGCCCCTGTTGCTGATTCTCCTCGCGCTGATCGTCCGCGGGCTCGCCTTCGAGTACCGCGCCAAGCGCGACAACGCCACGTGGCGTGCGCGCTGGGACGTGGCCATCGTCGTCGGCTCGTTCGTGCCCGCGCTGCTGTGGGGCGTGGCCTTCGCCAACATCCTGCGCGGAGTGCCGCTGGACGCGGACGGTGAGTACGTCGGTGGTTTCTTCAACCTGCTCAACCCCTACGCCCTGCTCGGTGGCGTGATGACGCTGCTGCTCTTCCTCACCCACGGCGCGATGTTCATCGCCCTGAAGACCGACGGTCCCATCCGCGTCGCGGCTCGCGGCCTCGCGGTCAAGCTCGGGCTCGGCGCGGCCGTGGCCGCGGTGCTCTTCCTCGGCTGGACCCAGCTCGACACGGGCTCGGTCGCCTCCGCCGCGGCATTCGCCGTGGCCGCTGTGGCCCTGCTCGCCGGGATCGCAGCTGTCAGGGAGGGCCGCGAGGGGTGGGCCTTCCTCGGCACCTTCGTCGCCATCACGGTCGGGGTGGCCGGGCTCTTCCTCGCGCTGTTCCCGAACGTGATGCCGACCAGCCTGGCCTCCGGGATCGACCTGACGACGACCAACGCGGCGGCCACGTCGTACACGCTCAAGATCATGACGGTGGTCGCCGTGGTGTTCACACCGATCGTGCTGATGTACCAGGGCTGGACCTACTGGGTGTTCCGCAAGCGGATCGGGGTCCACCACATCCCCGACCCGGCACCGGCCCCCACCGCGTCGCGGTGAGGCCGACCGACCCCCGCCTACGCCGTCAGCTGGCTCCCGCCCGGGGCCAGCTGGTCGGCGTACTCGTCGCCGGCGTGGTGAGCAGTGTGCTCGTGATCGCCCAGGCGTGGGCGGTGGCCGGTCTCGTGCTCGCCGCGCTCGACCAGGGCGACGTCGTCCGCTGGGGCGTCGTCGTGGCCGTGGTCTTCGGGCTGCGCGGGGTGGTCGGCTGGGCCACGGACGCGCTGGCGGCCCGGGCCGCCGTCCTGGTCGGTACGGCGCTGCGCCGCCGGATCCTCACCGACGTGCTCCGGCGGACCGCGACCGGGCAACCCACACCGGCCTCCGGAGAGATCTCGGTGCTGGCCACCCGCGGGGTCGCGGCGGCCGAGCCCTACCTGACGCGCTACGTCCCGGCCTTCGCCCTGGCCGGGGTGCTGCCTGTGCTGACGGTCATGGCGATCGCCTCCCAGGACCTGCTCAGCGCCGTGATCGTGATGTGCACCCTCCCGCTCGTGCCCGTGTTCGGCGCCCTCGTCGGTCTCGCCACCCGGGACCGGGCCGAGGAGCAGTGGCGGGCGATGGCCTCGCTCTCGAGCCACTTCCTCGACGTCGTCCGCGGCCTTCCCACGCTGGTGGTCCACCGTCGCGCCCACGCCCAGTCGCGGACGATCGCGACGATCACCAACCGCTACCGCGAGGCCAGCGCCCGGACCCTGCAGCTGGCGTTCGCCTCGTCGGCGGTCCTCGAGCTCGTCGCCACGATCTCTGTCGCGCTCGTGGCCGTCGTGGTCGGCGTACGCCTCGCCTCCGGTGGCCTGGACCTGCACACGGCCCTCGTCGTGCTCCTGCTGGCGCCGGAGGCCTACTGGCCGCTGCGGCGGGTGGGGGCTGAGTTCCACGCGGCGGCTGAGGGCGTGACCACCTTCGAGGCCGTCGACGCACTCGACACCAAGGCTCCGGAGCCGCAGGCGAACCTCGGTGGCCAGGAGGAGCTGACGGTCTGCGGGCTGACCGTGCGCTACCCCGGACGGAGCACGCCTGCTCTGAGGGACCTCGACCTGCGGATCCCGAGAAACGGCGTCACCGTGCTCACCGGCCCGTCCGGATGCGGCAAGACCACCCTCCTGTCGGTCATCGCGGGCCTGGTCCCGGTGGAGAGCGGGACGGTGACGAGCCCCGGCCTGATCGCATGGCTCCCCCAGCGCCCCGTCTTCGTCGCGGGCACCATCGCCGACAACCTGCGGCTCGCGGCGCCCCTTGCTCGCGACGACGAGCTCTGGACCGCCCTGCGCCGGGTGGCCCTGGAGGAGCGGATCCTCGGCCTTCGCGACCGTCTCGAGGCCGACCTCGTCGAGGACGGTGCCAACCTCTCGGCCGGTGAACGGGCGCGGCTGGCCCTGGCGCGCGTCGTACTCGCCGACCGGCCGTGGGTCCTCCTCGACGAGCCCACCGCACACCTCGACGACCTGACCGAGCAGGTCATCCTCGACACCGTCGCCGAGCTCGGCCGCACCAGCGCCGTCGTGGTGGTGGCGCACCGGCCGGCCATCCTCACCATCGCCGACCGGGTGCTGGAGCTGCCGGTGGTGGCGAACGGGCCGGCCGGGATCACCACCCCTGCCGGGGTAGTCCGAGACGTTCCCGTCGCTGAGGAGCCCCCTTCACGACGGAAACGTCTCGGACTACCCGAGTCGACGCCCTCCGTGGAGACCAAGGAGCAACCGTCGCGTGCCACCAGCATGTGGCCGAGCACCCTGCTCGGGGCCCTCGCCTCGGCCTCGGGGGTGGCGCTGACCGCCACCGCCGGGTGGTTGATCGTGCAGGCCTCCACACGCCCGGCCGTGCTGACACTGCTCGTGGCCATCGTCGGGGTCCGGGCCTTCGGCCTCGCCCGTCCGGTGCTGCGGTACGCCGAACGACTGCGCTCCCACGACGTGGCCCTGCGCCTGCTGGCCGCACGGCGGGTCGAGGTGTACGACGCCCTGGTGCCCCTGACGCCCGGCCGGCTCGGTCAGCGACGCGGCGACGTCCTCTCCGCGATCGTCGACGACGTCGACAGCGTGGTCGACCGCGAGCTGCGGGTGCGGATGCCGCTGCGGGTGTTCCTCATCGTCACCGTGCTCGCCGGCGCGGCCGGGTCGGTCTTCCTTCCGGTGGCTGGGCTGAGCATCGTGACGTCGGCGACGCTCGCCGGTGGGCTGGCCTTCGGCCTGGCCCGGATCGGCGCGGGTCGGGCTGAGACAGAGGCCGTCGAGCGCCGCGCCGAGCTCTCAGCAGAGGTCGTCGAGGTGATGCAGACCGCCACCGACCTGGTCATGTGGCAGGCCGACGACCGGGCCGTGGACCGCGTCGCCCGGGCGAGCCACGGGGCCGGAGGCGCCCTGGTCGAGGCTGCCTGGTGGATAGGTGCCGGGCGCGGACTGGCCCTGCTCGTCAGTGGCCTCGGGGTCGCCACCACCGCCTGGCTCGCCCAGCCGTTCGTCACCTCCGGCGAGCTTTCGGGTCCGCTGATGGCCCTGCTGGTCCTGCTCCCGCTCGCCCTCGCCGACCTGACCGTGCCGTTGGCCGACGCCGGTGCCCTCGAGGCCAGGACCGCCGCCGCCGCGCGTCGACTGACCGTCCTGGAGCGCACGCCACCCCTGGTCGAGGACACCCCCACGGAGCCGCTGCCCGCCTCCTCCGCCCTGGAGCTCACCGACGTCTCGGGCGGCTGGGCTTCCGGGTCGAGGACCCTGGAGCACCTGTCGATGTCCGTCCCGACCGGCGCGCGCATCGGCGTCGTGGGGCCGTCGGGCTCGGGCAAGAGCACGCTCGCCGGGATGGTGCTGCGCTTCCTCGATCCCGCGAGCGGCACCCTGACCCTCGGCGGTACGCCGACCCGGCGGCTCGGCCTCGACGACCTGCGCAGCGTGATCGGCCTGGTCGACGACGACCCGCACGTGT
>JBKJON010000589.1:0-2755 GCA_046595715.1 Marmoricola sp. | reverse complement strand
GTGGAGGACACCGTCGTCAACGTGCTCTTCGACGGTCGCCGGATCTGGTCCTTCTGGACCCTCCGCGACACCGAGTCCGGCCTGGCTGCCTGGCCCCGGATGCTCAGGCGCTTCCTGGACGGCACCACCAGCCTCTCGGTCGTGGAGCACCTCTCGGGGAGCGTCCTGTTCGACGCCGAGGTCTCGCTGGGCTCGGGTGAGGGCCGCATCGCCGTGGTCGACGCCGAGGGCCGCCCCCTCGGCCTCGACAAGTCCAACCGCATCGTCACCACCTTCGACACCCGCGACGCCGCCCACACCACGCCGCTCCTCGACTCGACCGAGCGGCTCCTCGACGAGCTGCGGGAGTTCGGGGTGGACGCGTTCCCGGCGTACGGCACCCTGCTGGGTGCGGTCCGCGAGCAGGACTTCATCGGTCACGACAGCGACGTGGACCTCGGCTACGTCAGCCGAGCGAGCCATCCGATGGACGTCATCCGGGAGTCGTTCCGGCTGCAGCGACACCTCAAGGAGCGCGGCTACGCCGTGGACCGCTACAGCGCCGCGGCCCTCAAGGTGGACGTGGTCGAGGCCGACGGGACCGTGCGTGGCCTCGACGTGTTCGGGGGCTACTTCCTCGACGGGTCGCTCTACCTGATGGGTGAGATCGGCACGCCCTTCGAGCAGGAGTGGATCTTCCCGCTCGGCACCTGCGTCCTGGCCGGGCGGACGCTCCCCGCGCCGGCCAGGCCCGAGAAGCTGCTGGAGGCGATGTACGGGCCCGGATGGAAGGTGCCCGACCCCGCGTTCCACTTCGAGACGGCCCGGTCCACCCACCGACGGCTCAACGGGTGGTTCCGCGGCAACCGGGTCTTCCGCAACGAGTGGGACGCCCGCTACAGCGGGGGTGTCCGTGACCAGGTGCCCTCGGGCGGTGCGAGCTCGCTGGCCCAGTTCGTGCGCGACCAGGAGGGCGAGATCGACCTCCTCGTGGACGTCGGCGCCGGGCGTGGTGGCGATGCGTTGTGGTTCGCGCGGCAGGGTGTCTCGACCATGACCCTGGACTACGCACACGGCTCGAGCAACGGCGTACGCCGGCTCGCGGAGTCGGAGGGTCTGGACCTCGACACCTCGTGGGTCAACCTGCACGAGCTGCGGTCGGTGATGGCCCAGGGCGCCCGGATCGCCCGGCGAGAGGGCAACGTGGTCCTGATGGGGCGACACCTCGTGGACTCCACCGACGCCCACGGCCTCGACGCGCTGGTGCGGTTAGCCCGGATGGGACTGGCCGGAGGAGGCCGCCTCTATCTCGATCTGGACATCCTGCGGCCAGGAGAGCACTACGTCCCGGGGGGACGGCGTGACATCGTCCGTCCGAAGCACCTGCACAGGGTGGAGGCAGCCCTTACCCGAGGAGGAGCGGTTATCGTGCTCAGCACTCGGTCCGAAGACACACGGGGATCCGGACAGCCGGATCGCCCCGTCGCACGATTGGTGGCGCAATGGCAGCGGTGACAGGAAGCTCCTCGAAGGGCAGCTTCAGGGGCCGTGTGGTCGAGCGCGTGGCGCGTGCCGTCGCCGGCGACCGGCTGGACCAGCTGCAGCGACGACTCGAGAACCTCGAGGCCGAGGTCCAGGAGAACCGGCAGCTCAACATCCGGTTGGCCGAGGTCACCGACCTCGTGGAGCAGCTGCTGCTGCCCATCGCCGTTCGCGACGAGGAGAAGATCGCCGCGGCGGTCGAGAAGTACTCACGGACCGTCTGAGGGACGGGTCGGACATCATGGCACGTCGGGTCTATCTGCACATCGGTCTCCCGAAGACGGCGACGACCTACCTGCAGACCATCCTGTGGGCGAACCGCGAGGCTCTCGAGGCGCAGGGCCTGCGCCTGCCCGGCGCCGGCCGCCGGGAGCACCTGTGGTCGAGCCGGATCATCCGCGAGGACCCGGCCTTCGAGGACCACAGCGAGAACCGTCGGGGGGCCTGGGGCCGACTGTGCGCGGACGTCGTCGCCTGGCCCGGAACGGCTCTGATCAGTCACGAGTTCTTCGCTGCCGCCTCCGCCGAGCAGGCAGCCAGGATGGTCGCGGACCTCGCCCCGGCGGAGGTCCACCTCGTCGTCACCGGCCGTGAGCCGCTGGGACTGTTCACCGCCAGCTGGCAGGAGAGCCTGAAGAACCGGGAGACGTTCGCGCTGGCCGACTACGCCCGCACGGAGTCCGAGGACAGCACTGCGATCTGGAACTGGCGCACGCTGGACATCCACCGCGTGCTCGAGCGTTGGTCGCCGGGCTTCCCGACCGATCGCGTGCACGTCCTCTCACTGCCGGGTCGTGAGGCTCCACGCCGTGAGATCTGGGACCGGTTCGCGCGCCTCCTGGGGGTCGACCCGGACTCGGTGGATCTCAGCTCCGGCTTCTCGAACGCCTCGATGGGGGTGGCGGAGGCCGAGACCCTGCGGCGGATCAACCATCACCTCGGCTCGTTCAGCTCCTCGATCGACCGGGGCACCTACATCCGCACCTACCTGGCCGACGAGCGGCTGGTGCCGCGTGGAGGGGACCCGTTCTGGCCCGGTGAGCAGCGCATCGAGGAGATTCGGGCGCGCGGGCAGGCAGCCGTCGCCTACATCGCCGAGCAGGGGTTCGACATGATCGGGGACCTGGACGCCCTGCTGGTGCCCGACGACCTGCCGGAGCGGCGTACTCCCGCCTCGGTCACGCACCTGGAGGTCGCTGCGGTCGCCTCCGAGCTCGTCGCCAGGATCTCGGCG
>JBKJON010000550.1:0-3920 GCA_046595715.1 Marmoricola sp. | reverse complement strand
GCGACCTTCGCTGACGTCCCCGACGGGTTCAAGGCCTCGGACGGCGCGTGGGTCAACGACTACGGGGGCTACATGTCGATCGGCTACGACTCCAAGAAGGTCCCTGACATCACCTCGGTCGACGACCTGCTCAAGCCCGCCTTCAAGGGCAAGGTGGCCCTCAACGGCGACCCGACCCAGGCCGGCGCCGCGTTTGCCGGCGTCGTCATGGTGGCGCTCTCCCAGGGTGGCTCCGCCGACGACATCTCCAAGGGCGTCGACTTCTTCAAGAAGCTCAAGGCCGCCGGCAACTTCATCCCCGTCGACCCGTCGCCCGCCACGATCGAGTCGGGACAGACCCCCGTGGTGATCGACTGGGACTACACGAACGCTGCGGAGACTGCGAAGCTGCCGAGCTGGAAGACCGTGGTGCCTCCCGGTGACCCCGTGGCGGGCTACTACCACCAGGCCATCAACAAGGACGCCGTGCACCCGGCTGCTGCCCGGCTCTGGCAGGAGTTCCTCTACAGCGACGAGGGTCAGAACCTCTGGCTCGCAGGGGGTGCCCGCCCCGTCCGTGCAGACGCGATGGAGAAGGCCGGCACCATCGACAAAGCGGCGTTCGACGCACTGCCCCCGGTGAAGGGAACTCCGGTCGTGGTGAGCACTGACCAGACCACGAAGGCCACCGAGTACCTCTCGGCCAACTGGGCCAAGGCAATCGGCTGAGCCCGTCGATGGCCAGGAGCGGCACGATGGCTCGGGCGAGGTCCGCCCTGCCGTTGGGTCCGTTCCTGGCCCTGGTCGGGATCTTCCTGCTGATCCCCACCGTGACCGTGATCGTCAAGTCGGTCTATCTCGACGGTGAGCTGTCCTTCGCCAGGCTCCAGGCCCTGGGCTCGGCGACGGCTGTCTCGGCGCTCTGGCGCAGTGTGGTGCTCTCGGGCGTCACCGCGGTGATCGGTTCCGTGCTCGGCGCGGTGCTGGCCTACCTGATCGTGAGCAGCCCCCCGGCCTCACTGCTGCGACGCTCGGTGATCTCGGTGTGCAGCGTCCTCGCGCAGTTCGGCGGCGTGGCGCTCGCCTTCGCGTTCCTGGCCACGATCGGGTTCAACGGGGTGCTCACGCTGTGGGCGAAGGAGCACCTGGGCCTGGACCTCGCAGGATCCGGGTGGCTGTACAGCCTCACCGGGCTGATCCTCGTCTACACCTACTTCCAGATCCCGCTGATGGTCATCGTCTTCCTCCCCGCGCTCGAGGGGCTCCGCGAGCAGTGGCGCGAGGCAGCGGTGAGCCTGGGCGCGTCGACCTGGGACTACTGGCGGGAGGTCGCGATCCCGCTGCTGCGTCCGGCCTTCCTGGGCTCGCTGCTGCTGCTGTTCGCCAACGCGTTCGCGGCCTATGCCACCGCGGCTGCTTTGGTGAGCTCGGGCAGCCCGATCGTGCCGCTGCTCATCCGCGCGGCTCTGACCAGTGAGGTGGTGCTCGGACAGTCGGGGTTCGCCTACGCCCTGGCGGTGGAGACGGTCGTGGTGGTCGCTGTGGTGATGGTGGCCTACGGCGTGCTGGTACGTCGGACGGCCCGGTGGCTCCAGTGACCCGGACTCCTGGCGTGCGGGTGGCTCGGGTGCTCGCCTATCTGGCCTTCGCGCTGTTCTTCCTGTTCCCGCTCTACGCGATGGCCGACTTCAGCACCCGCGACCTGGTCAACGGCGGTCGGACCCTGGCCGCGTGGGAGAACCTGGTCAAGGACGACCAGCTGTTCGGGGCGATTCGAATCTCCCTGGGCCTGGCGGCGCTCACGGTGGCGGCCATGCTGCTGGTCCTGGTGCCGACGATGATCTGGGTCCGGCTGCGAGCGCCATGGGCAAAGGGCCTGATCGAGTTCTTGTGCCTGCTGCCGCTGACGATCCCCGCCCTGGTGATCGTGGTCGGCCTGCGCGACGTCTACCTCTGGGTCACCTACTTCTTCGGCGAGTCCACGCTCACCCTGACCTTCGTCTACACGGTGCTGGTGCTGCCCTACGCCTACCGTGCACTTGACTCGGCCCTGTCGGCGATCGCCCTGCAGACGCTGTCCGAGGCGGCCCGGTCGCTGGGCGCCAGCTGGACCAAGACGATCCTCCAGGTGGTCGTGCCCAACATCTGGTCGGGCATCATCTCGGCTGCGTTCATCTCGATCGCCGTCGTCCTCGGGGAGTACACGATCGCTTCGCTGAGTGGCTACCAGAACCTCCAGGTGGTGATCGTCCTGATCGGCAAGGCCGACGGCCCCACATCCGTCGCCGCCTCGCTCTCGGTGATCCTGCTGGGCATCGTGCTGCTGTTGACGCTGTCCATGTTCACCCGCGACCGCAAGGCCGGCCTCGAGGAGGCCGAGGAGACCCCCATCGCGCCTGTCCCCATCGCTTCTGGCCCCACCGCCCCCCGAGGAGCAGACGCATGACCACGTCGACCCATTCCCCCAGCACGCAAGCCGGTCTGGCGGTCGAGCTGACCGGACTGACCAGGGTGTACGGCACGGTGAGCGCCCTCGACGGCCTCACCCTGCACATCGAGCCCGGTGAGATGGTGGCGCTGCTCGGACCATCGGGGTGCGGCAAGACGACGGCGCTGCGTATCCTGGCCGGGTTGGACGCGCCGACCAGCGGCAGCGTCTCGGTCGGTGGCAAGGACCTGACGGGGGTGCCGGCGAGCAAGCGCGACATGGGCATGGTGTTCCAGGCCTACAGCCTGTTCCCGCACATGACCGTGCTGGACAACGTGGCCTTCGGGCTCAAGCTGCGCGGCAGGGACAAGGAGTCGCGCCAGGCCAGGGCGGGGGAGATGCTCGACCTGGTGGGGCTCTCGGTGCACCGGAACAAGTACGCCAGCCAGCTCTCCGGCGGCCAGCAGCAACGCGTCGCCCTGGCCCGGGCGCTGGCGATCGAGCCCAGCGTGCTGCTGCTCGACGAACCGCTGTCGGCGCTCGACGCCAAGGTCCGGGTGCAGCTGCGCGAGGAGATCAAGCGGGTCCAGATGGAGGTCGGCACCACCACCTTGTTCGTCACCCACGACCAGGAGGAGGCGCTGGCCGTCGCCGACCGGGTCGGGGTGATGAACCAGGGCAGGCTCGAGCAGCTCGCCGCTCCTGTCGATCTCTACATGCAGCCGGCCACCCCGTTCGTGGCCGAGTTCGTGGGACTGAACAACAAGGTGACGGCCCGCGTCGAGGGGGACCGTGCCGACGTGCTCGGCTCCTCGGCTCCGTTGCTCGAGGGCTCGATCACCTCTGGCACCGGAGTGGCCATGGTGCGTCCCGAGGCCGTCACGGTGGAGACCGCGTCCGAGTCCAACGCGACGATCGTCCAGGTCTCGTTCCTCGGGCCGTTCTCGAGGGTCCACCTGTCGGTGGACGGGGGCTCCGAGATCATCTCGCAGATGTCGAGCGCGGAGGCGCGCGAGTTCCGTCCGGGGCAGCGGGTCCGGGCTGGTGTGCAGCCCTCCGGCGTGCTCGTCGTGGCGTCCTGACCGGTGCCTGCGAACGCCCTCGGTTGGACGCTCACGCGCGAGGGCGGATAGACTTATCTGTGCGCCAGAAGTCTGCCTGAGTCTCAGACGTAGCAGCCTCTCGCTCGCTGTCGGTCCAGTGATGGACGAACGACCAACAATCGTGATGGTGAAACTGGTTTCTGCGCGTGCCCGCACGACTCCCTAACCCATCCGAAGGTTCCTCTCTCCCTATGACAATCACCCCCACTCTTACCGACGCCCCGCAGGTCGCGATCAACGACATCGGCTCGGAGGAGGACTTCCTCGCCGCCATCGACGCGACGATCAAGTACTTCAACGACGGTGACATCGTCGAAGGCACCATCGTCAAGGTCGACCGCGACGAGGTCCTGCTGGACATCGGCTACAAGACCGAGGGTGTCATCCCCTCGCGCGAGCTCTCGATCAAG
>JBKJON010000424.1:0-2581 GCA_046595715.1 Marmoricola sp. | reverse complement strand
TCCTACCCGTTGCGCGGGCGCTTGCGCCACTCGATGGCGGGGCAGGTGTCCATCACCATCGGCGTGCCGGCGGCCCTGGTGCGGTCGAAGGCCGCCTCGTCGATGACCCCCAGCTGGAACCAGACCGCCTTCGCGCCCGCGATCACGGCCTCGTCGGCGAACTGGCCGGCGGCCTCGGAGCGACGGAAGACGTCGACCACGTCGATCTCGAACGGCACGTCGGCCAGGCTCGCGTAGCCCTGCTCGCCGAGCACGACCGGCGCGTCCGGGTGGATCGGCACGATCCTCTTGCCGCGCTCCTGCAGCAGGGACGCGATCTGGAACGCCGTACGGCTCGGGTCCCCGGAGAGCCCCACCACGGCCCAGGTGGTGCACTCGTCGAGCATGAAGTCGACCGCGTCGAGGTCCTGCCAGTCAGCCATGCCGCCACGCTACTGCCCTGGTGGTGGACCTCCTGGGCGCTAGGTTGAGCGAACTGAGGGGCGATTCCAGGAGGGAACCCGGTGATTCCAGGAGGGTGTGTGGTCGTCGCGGCACCGCCCCGTCGGCCCTCGTGATGACCGGACGTGAGGCGTTGCAGGCGTGGGCGATGGCAGAGGCCGACTGTCTCGAGGCGATGTACGCCGCTGCCGGCGAACGCTCCCGGGAGGCCCTGGGAATGAGCCACACCCGCCTCGGCGGCGCGGTCGTGGGCGTGATGTCCGACGACCCGACCGGCGGCTCCTGGAACCGCTGCGCGGGGCTCGGTGTCGAGGGGGCGCTGACCGGTGACCTCCTCGACGAGATGATCGACTTCGCCCGCACGGGTGGTGCTCCGCTGCTGGCCGTCCCCGAGTCGCCGGGCGTGGACCCGGAGCTCCTGGCCAGCCGCGGGCTCACGCCTGCCGGCACCTGGGTCGCGTTCCTCGCGTCCGGAGGATCCACCGCGGAGGCCCACACCGACCTGCACCTCGAGCAGATCGGCCCCGACATCGGAAAGCACTTCGCCCACGTCATCTGTGCGGGCTCCGGGATGCCGGAGGACTCGCCGCTGCCGGGGTGGTTCGTCGAGGTGATGGGGGCGCCGGGCTTCACGTCGTACGCCGCCTTCGACGGCTGGAAGATCGTTGCCGTCGCCTCCCTCTTCGTGGATGGTGGGCTGGCCGCCCTCTGTGGTGCGGCCACGCTGCCCGAGGAGCGTGGACGAGGCGCCTACTCGGGGCTGCTGGCCAGGCGGGTCGACGACGCCAACGCGCTGGGGGTCCGGTGCACGGCTGCGCACACCGCCGGTGGGGACGCCCCGGCGGTTCGCCAGTTGCGCCGGCTGGGACTGGCTCAGCTCCACGAGCGCCGCGACTGGATCTGGAGGCCCTGAGAACCACGTGTCCTCGCTCAGTAGGATCCAAGGATGACTGACTTTCCCCTGTTCGCGCTGTCCGAGGAGCACCAAGCCATCCGGGAGGCCGTCCGTGCTGTGGCAGACGCCAAGATCGCCCCCTTCGCCGCCGCGGTGGACGAGGAGGCCCGCTACCCCGAGGAGGCCGCGAAGGCCCTGCTCGCGTCGGACTTCCACGCTCCCCACGTGCCGGAGGAGTACGGCGGGGCCGGTGCCGACGCGCTGGCCACGGTGATCGTCATCGAGGAGGTGGCCCGCGCCTGCGTGAGCTCCTCGCTGATCCCCGCGGTGAACAAGCTCGGCTCGCTCCCGGTGCAGATCAGCGGTTCCGAGGAGCTGAAGAAGAAGTACCTCACCAAGCTCGCCGCAGGCGAGGGCGGATTCTCCTACTGCCTCTCCGAGCCCGACGCCGGCTCGGACGCGATCAGCATGAAGACCAAGGCGGTCCGCGACGGCGACATGTGGGTGCTGAACGGCGTGAAGCGCTGGATCACCAACGCGGGGGAGTCGGAGTACTACACGGTCATGGCGGTCACCGACCCCGAGGCGCGGTCGAAGGGGATCTCGGCCTTCGTGGTGGAAAAGTCCGACGCGGGCGTCACCTTCGGCGCGCCGGAGAAGAAGCTGGGCATCAAGGGCTCCCCGACCCGGGAGGTCTACTTCGACAACGTGCGCATCTCTTCGGATCGGATGATCGGGGCCGAGGGCACCGGCTTCTCGACGGCCATGAAGACCCTCGACCACACCCGGGTGACGATCGCGGCCCAGGCCGTCGGAGTGGCGCAGGGGGCACTCGACTACGCGCTGGAGTACGCCAAGGAGCGTGAGCAGTTCGGCAAGGCCATCGCGGAGTTCCAGGGCCTGCAGTTCATGCTCGCCGACATGGGCATGAAGGTGGAGGCCGCCCGTCAGATCACCTACGCCGCCGCCGGCCGCTCCGAGCGCGGCGACAAGGACCTCACCTTCTTCGGTGCTGCCGCCAAGTGCTTCGCCTCCGACGTCGCGATGGAGGTCACCACCAATGCCGTCCAGGTGCTCGGCGGCTACGGCTACACCCGCGACTACCCGGTCGAGCGGATGATGCGCGACGCCAAGATCACCCAGATCTACGAGGGCACCAACCAGGTCCAGCGCATCGTGATGGCGCGCCAGCTGCTGGGCGGCATCCAGTCCCAGCTCTGAGGGGGTGCCGCTCGGCGCCGCTGC
>JBKJON010000181.1:0-3697 GCA_046595715.1 Marmoricola sp. | reverse complement strand
CGTAGTGGCGCAGGTTGTCGGGGTTGATGCCCAGGCCGGTGTACCAGCGGGTCCGCTCGTCGATCCAGTACTGGTGCCACTCCTCGTCCTCGCCGGGCTTGACGAAGAACTCCATCTCCATCTGCTCGAACTCCCGCGTGCGGAAGATGAAGTTGCCCGGCGTGATCTCGTTGCGGAAGCTCTTGCCGATCTGGGCGATCCCGAACGGTGGCTTGCGACGCGTGCTGGTGACGACGTTCGCGAAGTTGAGGAAGATGCCCTGGGCGGTCTCGGGCCGCAGGTAGTGCAGACCGCTCTCGTCCTCGAGCACGCCGAGGTAGGTCTTCAGCAGGCCGGAGAACTGGCGCGGCTCGGTCCAGGCGCCCCGCGTGCCGCAGTTGGGGCAGGCCAGCGTGGTGAGGTCGACGTCGTCGGGGTCCTCGCTCTGTCCACTCTTCCGGGCCTTCTTCTCGGCTGCCTCCTCCTGGAGGTGGTCGGCCCGGAAGCGCTTGTGGCAGGACTGGCACTCGGTGAGCGGGTCCGTGAAGGTCGCGACGTGGCCGGAGGCCTCCCACGTCTTGCGCGGCAGGATGACGCTGGAGTCGAGACCGACCACGTCGTCGCGCCGGGTGACCATGAACCTCCACCACTGGCGCTTGATGTTCTCCTTGAGCTCGACCCCGAGCGGACCGTAGTCCCAGGCCGACTTGGTGCCGCCGTAGATCTCGCCGCACGGGTAGACGAACCCCCGGCGCTTGGCGAGGGAGACGACGTGGTCGACGACGGACGGGGGCGGCTTGGCCACGGTGGAGCTCCTGGTGCTGGACGCGTACCCGGCCGCTGGCGGCGGTGGGCGAAGGTTCCATCCTATCGACCGGCTGGTGCTGCCCTCACCCGAGTTCCCGGGGGAAGGACTCGTTGAGCTCGCCGTCGAGGGCCTCGTAGGCCGACGGCTCGTCGATAGACCGGCTCAAGAGCTGGA
This sequence comes from Marmoricola sp., assembly GCA_046595715.1. Classification (GTDB taxonomy): domain Bacteria; phylum Actinomycetota; class Actinomycetes; order Propionibacteriales; family Nocardioidaceae; genus Marmoricola. The sequence goes on along the minus strand of JBKJON010000181.1, from coordinate 2,736 downwards.
CGGCACCCAGCTTCACGTCGTAGGTCGACAACGCACGCCGGTAGCTGCCGACGTCACGCCACCGGGTGACCATCGTCCACAGGGTCGGGTCGTCGTCGTTGCGCCCGAGGCGGCCGTCGTCGTACCCCTTCTGGCGCGCGAGGACGACCAGCGCCGCCTCGAGATCCTCTCGGAACTCCGCAGCGGCATCCTCGGGGACCCGGAACCTGTTGACGACCAGCACGTGCCGACCCTAGTGGTCTTCCGAGGCAACGGCATTTGACAACGGTTCTCACCGCGAATGAGAATCATTGTCATGAAGCAGCTCGTGGTCGCCGCTGTCCTCGCCAGCACCTTCGCCCTCGCTGGTTGCGCCGCCTTCTCCGACGAGTCCGGCCCGGCCGGGTCGAGCGACGGGGTCCAGGTCGTCGCCTCGTTCTACCCCCTGCAGTACGTCGCCCAGCGGGTGGCCGGTGACCGTGCCGACGTCACCAACCTCACCAAACCGGGCGGCGAGCCGCACGACCTCGAGATCCCCCCGAGGGAGACCGCCGAGATCGTCGACGCGGACCTGGTCCTCTACGAGAAGGGCTTCCAACCGGCCGTCGACGACGCGGTGGAGCAGAACGCCACCGGTGTCACCGTCGACGCCGCCGAGGTCGCTGACCTCCAGCCACAGGACCACGACGGTCACGACCACGGCACGCCGGACCACGGGGCGGACCAGGGCGACGCCGGGCAGGGTGGACTCGACCCGCACTTCTGGCAGGACCCGTTGCGGCTGGCCGACGTCGGGGACGAGGTGGCCGGCCAGCTGGCGAAGGTGGACCCGGCCCACGCCGACGAGTACACCGCGAACGCCAAGGACCTGCGCACCGACCTCGAGGGCCTCGACCAGGACTACGAGAACGGGCTGAGCAGCTGCGAGCGCTCCACCGTCGTGGTCTCGCATGACGCGTTCGGCTACCTCACGAAGTACGGTCTCGAGATGGAGCCCATCGCCGGTCTCTCGCCGGGCGCCGAGCCGACGCCGGCCGATCTCGTCCGGCTGCAGAAGCTGATCGGGAGCGACGGCATCACCACGGTCTTCTCCGAGCGGCTGGTCAGCCCCCGGCTCAGCCAGTCGCTGGCCGACGACATGTTCATCTCCACCGTGGTCCTCGACCCGATCGAGGGGCTCAGCGACCAGACCGCGGACGAGAGCTACCTGTCCTTGATGAGGGAGAACCTCGTCGCACTCCAGAAGGCCAACGCATGCCCGTGACACAGGAGACACCCATCGAGCTCGTGGGCGGAGCGGTCGCCATCGGCGGACGCCCGATCCTGCGTGGCGTCGACCTGCGCGTGGAGACCGGCGACTTCGTGGCGCTGATGGGCGCCAACGGGTCGGGCAAGTCGACGCTCGTGCGGGCGCTCACCGGGCTCCTGCCCCTCTCCGCGGGTTCGCTGCGCCTCTTCGGAACCCCGTCGGACTCCTTCACGGACTGGTGCCGGATCGGCTTCGTACCCCAGCGCGCCGGTGCCACCTCGGGAGTCCCCGCCTCGGTGTGGGAGCTGGTCGCCTCAGGCCGGCTCACCAGGCGCAGGCTGCTTCGACCGCTCTCGCGCACGGACCGCGCCGCGATCCGAGACGCGATCGAGATCGTCGGCCTCACCGACAAGGCCCGCGACGGCGTCGCGCAGCTCTCGGGCGGGCAGCAGCAGCGCGCCCTCATTGCACGGGCCCTGGCCGGCCAACCCGACCTGTTCTTCCTCGACGAGCCGACCGCTGGGGTCGACCTGCCCAACCAGCTCGCCCTCACCGACGCCCTGCGGGTGCTCAAGGACCGAGGCGCCACCATCGTGCTGGTCGCCCACGAGCTCGGCCCGCTCGCGCCGCTGGTCGACCGGGCCGTGGTGATGCGTGACGGCCGGGTGGCCTACGACGGTGCGCCGCTGGGTGACCACCAGGTGCACGACGCCGCGTTGGGTGATCCGCAGACCGACCACCACTACCCCCTCGTCCATGACTACGCCCCGCACGTGTCCTCGCCCCTGGAACGCAGCTGATGGATCTCTTCGCCTACGGCTTCATGCAGCGGGCGCTGCTGGCGGCCCTGTTCACCGGGTTCGCCGCGCCTGCCATCGGGACCTACCTCGTCCAGCGGCGGATGGCTCTCATGGGTGACGGGATCGGCCACGTCGCGGTCACCGGCGTCGCCCTGGGGCTGCTGACCGGCACCTCCCCCACCTGGACGGCGGTGGTGGTCGCCATTCTGGGCGCGGTGCTGATCGAGGTGATCCGCGAGCGTGGGCACACCAACGGTGACGTCGCGCTGGCGCTGCTGTTCTACGGCGGTCTGGCCGGCGGCGTGCTGCTCACGGGGCTGGGCGGGCAGAGTGCGGCGCGCCTCCAGGAGTACCTCTTCGGCGCGATCACCACTATCTCCGTGACCGACGTACTCATCACGATGGCGCTGGCCGCGGTGGTGATCCTGTGCAGCGTCGGACTCGCCCCGCAGCTCTTCGCCGTCGCGCACGACCAGGAGTTCGCGCGCGTCTCGGGCCTCAACGTCCGCGCCTACAACCTCCTCGTCGCCGTGCTGGCCGCCGTCACCGTCACGGTGGCCATGCGCACCGTCGGGCTGCTGCTCGTCTCCGCGCTGATGGTGGTGCCGGTGGCGACCTCGCAGCAGCTCACCCGGTCGTTCCGCACGACGCTCGGGGCGGCGATGGTCCTCGGTACGGCGGCCTCCGTCGGCGGTCTGGTCGTCTCGG
>JBKJON010000386.1:0-3068 GCA_046595715.1 Marmoricola sp. | reverse complement strand
CCGCCAGGGCGCGCTCCAGAAGCGTGACCCCGTCGAGCTCGATCGAGGCCTTGTCGGCGCCCTGCATGCGCGCGGCGGTGCCGCCGGTGAGCACCACGGCGCCGGTCCGCCACGGGTCGGGCTCGGCGGCCGGTCCGACGCCGGGCACAGCAAGCGGGTCCAGGATGGTCATGCCGCGAGTGTGCCCACACGGAAAGGTCGCAGTCGAGGTCGTGCCACGCTGGGCCCCATGGATGCGATCCACGAGACCGGGCACCCGGCCCACCCCGACGCAGTGCCGGACGGCCCGGACCCGGTGACCGTGGCGCTGGTCCAGGCGGCCGCCTCGCGCGACCGCGCCGACAACCTGCGACACCTCGCCGAGGTCGTGGTGCCCCCGGCCGACCTCGTGGTGTGGCCCGAGGTGACCCAGCGCGACCTCGGCGGTGCCGGCGACGACCTGGGTCCTGACGCCGAGAGCCTGGACGGCCCGTTCGTCGGCGCACTGGTCGCCCGGGCGGCCGAGCACGGCGGGGTCTGGGTCGCCGGGATGCTCGAGCGCGCGGAGGGCGGCGGCGCGCCGCCGTACAACACGCTGGTGGTGGTCGACGGGGACGGCGTGCGGGCGTCCTACCGCAAGCTCCACCTCTACGACTCCTTCGGCTACCAGGAGTCCGACCGGGTCCGCGCGGGCGACGGCGAGCCGGTGGTGGTCGAGGTCGCGGACCTGCGGGTCGGGCTGATGACCTGCTACGACTTGCGCTTCCCCGAGATCGCGCGGGCGCTCAGCGCGCGCGGCGCCGACCTGATGGTCTGCCCGGCCGCGTGGGTCGCCGGCCCCCGCAAGGTGCGGCACTGGGAGACGCTCGCCGTGGCGCGTGCGGTGGAGAACCTCGCCTACGTCGCCGCCGTGGGCCAGCCGGGGCCGACGTACTCCGGTCACTCGCTCCTGGTGGACCCCCGCGGCGACGTCGTGGTCGCGGCCGAGGACGGCGAACGGGTCCTCCTCGGCGAGGTCTCCCGGGCCCTGCTCGTCGAGGCCCGCACCGAGAACCCGTCGCTGCTCAACCGCCGCGACGAGGTGCGCCTCCCCGCGCGCTGAGCAGCGAACGCGCGAGTAACCGGCGAGGCGGCGTACGTTCGGCCCATGAGCTCCGTGACGACCCACGACATCACCGCCGAGATGGTGGCCAACGTGCTGCAGGTGCTGGTCGAGCCCGGCGCCGCCATCGAGGCCGGCGACACCGTGGTGCTGCTGGAGTCGATGAAGATGGAGATCCCGGTGCTCTCGGAGTGGGCCGGCACCGTCACCGCGGTCCCCGTGCGGCCCGGCGACGTCGTCCAAGAGGGCGAGCCGCTGGTGCAGCTCGAGTCCGCCTGACCTGCCGGCCGCATCCCAGGCGGAGCGCGCGTGCACCGCGCCACTCGTAGACTCCCGCTGAGCACGGGCCCCGCTGATCCGGGGGCTCGCCGCTCGGAGGGGTGCCGGAGTGGCCTATCGGAACCGCCTTGAAAGCGGTCGTGGGGAGACCCACCGCGGGTTCGAATCCCGCCCCCTCTGCTCCGCTGGCCGCACGGCTCAGGCGCGCACCAGCCCCAGCCAGTCGGCCAGGGCGGACACCTCGTCGTCGACCGCGCTGCGCATCGTCGGGGTCCACCGGCCCTCCTCGTGGAGTGTGTCGACGAAGAGCCGTCCGGCCTTGCGGTCCGCGGTCGCGTCGAGCTTGCCGACCAGGCTGTCGCCGAGGTCAGGTGCTGCACCATGGCGTGCAGGTCGGTCGGCCGCTCGGCGGCCAGGAGCTGGGCGCGGACGGCGATCTGACGCGCCTCGGCCCGGGTCAGGTGGTGCACGCCAGCAGCGTAGGGGCGAGCGTCGACAGGGTCGCTAGCGTGAGGCGCATGACCCGGGTCCGCGTGCTCTTCCTCGGCGGCACCATCGCCATGACGATGGACGAGCTGACCGGGGGCGAGCTGCTGCCCGACCTGACGGGGTCCGAGCTCCTGGCCGGGGTCCCGCTGCCCGAGGACCTGGTGGTGGAGCCGGTCGACGTGGCCCGGGTGGACAGCTCGGCGCTGACCTTCGACACCTGCCTGCACGCCCTCGACCTGGCCGACGCCGCCGTGCGTGACGGGGTCGACGGGATCGTCGTGGTGCAGGGCACCGACTCCCTGGAGGAGACGGCCTTCCTCTGGGACCTGCTGTGGACCCACGACGAGCCCTTCGTGGTCACCGGCGCGATGCGCTCCTCCGACCAGCCCGGCGCGGACGGACCGGCCAACCTCGTCGCCGCCGTGGAGGTCGCCGCGTCCCCCCACTGCCGCGGGCAGGGTGCACTGGTCGCGATCGGCGACGAGATCCACGCCGCCCGGTTCGTCGCCAAGCGTCACACCAGCAACCCGGCGGCGTTCGGGTCCCCCGAGCTCGGTCCCGTGGGGCGGATCGCCGAGGGCGTGCCCGTCCTGCTGGCCCGCATGGAGCGCCGCACGCCGCTGGCCCGGCCCGACCGCGCCGGCGAGCCGTGGCCGCGGGTCGCCCTGGTGACGGCCGGGCTCGACGACGACCCCGCGGCCTACGTCGCCCTCGCCGCGGTCAGCGACGGCCTCGTCGTCGAGGGGTTCGGTGCGGGACAGCTGCGCCCCGAGGTGGCCGAGGCGCTCGACGAGGTCGTCGAGCGCATCCCCATCCTGCTCGCCTCGCGGGCCGGGGCCGGTGCCGTCGCCACCCGGACGTACGGCGGCCCCGGGTCCGGCTCGGACCTGCACCGGCGCGGGCTCGTGCCCACCGGGCACCTCGGGGCGCTCAAGGCGCGGGTGCTGCTGCGGCTGCTGCTCGCCGGCCCGACCCCGACCGTCGCGGCCGCCGACCCGGCGACGCGACGGGAATCGATCGCCGCGGTGTTCGCGACCTACCGCCGCTGAGGCGTCCCCGATGCCACGATGACCGCATGCACAAGCCGGACGGGCGCCCCCAGGTGGTGGCCCATCGAGGGTCCAGCCGGGTGCGCGCGGAGCACACGCTGGGCGCCTACGTCCAGGCGATCGAGGACGGTGCCGACGCCCTGGAGTGCGACGTCCGCCTGACCGCCGAC
>JBKJON010000054.1:0-9982 GCA_046595715.1 Marmoricola sp. | reverse complement strand
GTCGACTGGAAGCGCGTCCTCGACCTCAACGACCGAGCACTGCGCGACGTCGTGATCGGACTCGGAGGGCTGTCCAACGGCTATCCCCGTGAGGACGGGTTCGACATCGTGGTCGCCTCGTAGCTGATGGCGATCTTCTGCCTGACCGAGTCCTGGGCCGATCTGAAGCGCCGGATCGGGGACATCGTCGTGGGCTACACCCGGGCCAAGAGGCCGGTGACGGCACGCGAGCTCGGCGCGCACGGGGCGATGGCCGTCCTGCTCCGCGATGCCCTCGCGCCCAACCTCGTGCAGACCCTCGAGCACACGCCGGCGTTCGTGCACGGTGGCCCGTTCGCCAACATCGCACACGGGTGCAGCTCGGTCATCGCGACGCGGTCTGCGCTGCGGCTGGTCGACTACGTCGTCACCGAGGCCGGCTTCGGCGCCGACCTGGGCGCGGAGAAGTTCGTCGACATCAAGTGTCGCAAGTCCGGTCTGCGCCCGGACGCCGCGGTCGTGGTGGCCACGGTCAGGGCGCTGAAGTTCCACGGTGGGCTCGACGTACCCGACCTCGGACGGGAGGACCTCGGAGCCGTCGAACGCGGCATGGAGAACCTGGCGCGACACCTGCGCAACGTGCGCGAGGTCTACGGCATCCCGTGCGTGGTGGCGCTCAACCGGTTCCCGGCGGATACCGACGCCGAGATCGCACGGGTCGTCGAGCTCGTCGACGCGCTCGGCGTCAGCGCCTTCGCCGCCACCCACTTCACCGATGGCGGAACCGGCGCGACCGATTTGGCCAAGGGCGTGCTCGACCTGCTCGAGGAGTCGGACCCCTCCACGTTCGCCTTCACCTACCCCGACGACGCGTCGCTGAAGGAGAAGGCGGAGACCCTGGCGCACCGGCTGTACGGCGCCGCCAGCGTGACCTGGGACGGAAGGGCGAAGCGGCGGCTCGACCGGCTGGAGAAGGACGGGTACGGCGGGTTGCCGGTCTGCGTGGCGAAGACGCAGTACTCCTTCTCGACCGATCCCACCCTGCGGGGCGCACCCACCGGTCACGACCTGCACGTACGCGAGGTGCGTCTCTCCGCCGGCGCGGGGTTCGTGGTGCTCGTCTGCGGCGACGTGATGACGATGCCGGGCCTGCCCTCGACCCCGGCCGCCGCGCGCATCGACCTGCTCGACGACGGCACCATCGTCGGGCTGTCCTGACCGAGGGGCCGGCCGGACGGCCCTCTGGGAAAGAGGACCGTCCCGCCTGTTCAGTCCTCGGTCGAGACCGGCGTCGTCGGCGCTCCGTGGACGCTCGGGATGGTGCCGAGGCGACCCTTCTGGAAGTCCTCGAAGGCGGCCATGACCTCGGCCTTGGTGTTCATCACGAACGGCCCCGCCCACGCCACCGGTTCACGGATCGGCTGGCCGCCGATGACGAGGACGTCCAGGGCCGGTGTCCGGCTGTCCTGGTTGCCGGCTGCCTTGACGCTGACGAAGTCGCCCGTCCCGAGCACGGCCAGGTTGCCCGACCTGACGGCCCTCTGCTCGTCGCCCACTGTCCCGTGTCCCGAGAGCACGTAGACCAGCGCGTTGTAGTCGACCGACCACGGCAGGTCGAGGCGAGCACCCGGTTCGACGGTGGCGTGCACCATCGTCATCGGGGTGTACGTCGACCCGGGGCCGGTCGCCTCGCCCACGTGGCCGGCGATCACCCGCACCAGCGCGCCCGCGTCGGCGGAGGTGGCGAGGCCGACCTGCACACTGCGGATGTCCTGGTAGGCGGGCGGGTTCCACTTCGCGTCACGCGGCAGGTTCACCCAGAGCTGGATGCCGTGGAACAGGCCGCCGCTCTGGACCAACCACTCGGGCGGGGTCTCGATGTGCAGCAGCCCGGAGCCGGCGGTCATCCACTGCGTGTCGCCGTTGGTGATGGACCCGCCGCCACCGTGGCTGTCGTGGTGGTCGAAGACCCCGTCGATGATGTAGGTGACGGTCTCGAACCCGCGGTGCGGATGCCACGGCGTGCCCTTGGGCTCACCGGGTGCGTAGTCCACCTCGCCCATCTGGTCCATGTGCACGAACGGGTCGAGGTCGCGGAGGTCCACGCCGGCGAACGCGCGGCGTACGGGGAAGCCCTCGCCCTCGTAGCCCTTGGGCGCCTCGATCAGCTGCTTGACCGGGCGCACGGTGTCACCCAGCCCCGGAGCCTTCAGGCGGGTCAGGACGGTCAGGTCGTCAACGGTCACAGCAGGCATTGCGCACCTCCGGGGTGTTTGAAGTATGCCTTCCCAACACTAGTTGAACTTTCAATGTTCCCCTCGTACTAGCCTCACCACCACACCTACCCGCTGGAGGACCCATGAGCATCAGCGTCGTAGCCGTCATCACCGCCAAGCCCGACTCGGAGAAGGCCGTCCGCGAGGCGATGAAGGGTCTCGTCGGCCCGACGCGCGAGGAGGAGGGGTGCCTGTCCTACGACCTCTCGGAGTCCTCGTCGGCGCCCGGCACGTTCATCACCGTCGAGGAGTGGCGTGACCCTTCCGACCTCGACCAGCACATGGAGACCGAGCACGTCCAGGGCGCGCTCGCGGTCCTGGGAAGCGAGCTCGCAGCCGCTCCCGCCATCCACGCCCTGACCCCGCTGGACGTCGGCTGAGGGTAGGCCTCCCCCGTTTTGGCGGGGCCGCCCTCCGCTTGCTAAGGTTCAGTCGCTTCACGCGCCAGTAGCTCAATTGGCAGAGCAGCTGACTCTTAATCAGCGGGTTCGGGGTTCAAGTCCCTGCTGGCGCACAAACCCGAAGGTCAGGGCCCCTCAGGGGTCCTGACCTTGTGCGTTGGCCAATGCTTCTGCCATTGACTTAGTCCCGAACCAGCGAACCTCTCAAACCGGCCTCCAGCGCCGTCGCTGCCAGGGAACCCACGGACCGGCACGACAGATACACGTCCTGGGTCATCGAACGGCGGCTGTGCCCGAGGTGATCGGCAATCAGTCGTGCGGAAAAGTGCCGCCTCGTCGAGCATCGTCGCCGTCGTCTTGCGGAACGTGTGCGACGTGATCAAGGGCATGCCTGCGACATCCCGCACCTCGGGGCTCGCGGCGGACGTTCGAGGGGTCTCGAAAGCCGCCTACAGCGTGCGGGAACAGTGGCTGGTCGAGCCGGGCTCCCGACACGAAGCGAAGGCGCTCATCGGCAACACCTCGAAGTGCGCTGAGATCTCCCCGGTCGTCAGGCCCTCCACGAGTCGGAGGGAACCACCAATAGTGTGTCGGGTTCCCTCATGGGCTGGTGGCGGTGCTGGGGGAGGGTCTGGTGGTGATGTCTACTTCGGTGCATTGGCGCACAAGCGGTCGGGTTTGGGCGTCAATGGTTTCGAGTTGCCGCAGAGCTCTGGTCAGCTTGTCAGGGTCGAAGTTTCGCACCGAATCGACGGTGCTGCGCAGCAGGTCTGTGGCTTCTTGCAACTTGTTTGCTGCTTGTTGGCAGGCGGCGGGAACCGTGATGACGGTGGCGCCGCTGGGGGTCGAGCTGGCGCTGGGCGGGGGGCTGCCATCGACTCCCGGGTTCTTGGACGTCCCGGTGTCACGACCCGAGCCCGATGCGTAGAGAAGGGCTGCTCCGATCAGCAGGCCGAGGACGAACGTGGCCGCGGGGATGAGGCTGTGGACCCAACTGTTTGTGCTCTTCGTTTCGGTCATGGCTTCGGTTCCTTCCCTGAACGATGTCTACCCATGTCGACGCCAGTCTGGTAGGAACAGGACGTGCCGACAACGCTACGAGGGTTGGATGGTCGAACGCTTCAGATGTGGGACGGTCTGGTGCTGTTCTGGGTGGTCTTGTGGTCGGTGCTGGGCGTCATGACAGGTGTGACACTGTGGCACGCCGCAGACGCTGGTGACTCCATCACCAGTTCAGGTCGCGCACTGGAGTCGGTGGGTAAGTCGCTGCAGGATCTGGCATCCCTGCCCCTTGTCCCCGACCGGCCGGGGAAGCTGGGTACTGAGATCGTGGGCACCGCCGCTGACATCGCGCAGCGTGGTCAGCAGGTCAAGGGGCAGCTGCATCAGCTGGGGTTGTTGTTGGGTGTCGCCGTGGTCGGCATCCCGGTGATGCCGGTGCTCGGCTTCTATCTGCCGTTGCGGTTGCTGCGTCGCCGAGAGGTGGAGAGCGTGCGCGCTGCGATCAGGAGGGGTCCCGATGACGTCCTGGACCACATCCTGGCCGAGCGCGCCCGGGCATCCCTCCCCTACGACGTCGTGGTCGAGCTGCTCACGGGTAGCAACCAGGACTCAACTGATCGTGAGAGCACTCGGCGCCTCGCGGAGGCCGAGCTCTCGCGGCTCGGTCTCGTCCGTCCGTCAGCAGACTGAGGGATGAGCGGGGTCGGGAACGATCCGCCGGGTAGGTCGATCGCGCGGGGAGCAGCCCACTTGGTCGTGGCACTGCGCTGGTGGGTCATCGCCTTCTGGGCAGTGGCGACGGTCGGGTCGCTGATGTTCTTCCCCAGTCTGGCGGGTACGGGCGGGGGGAGTGGGTTGAAAGGGATTCTCTCCGCAGACACCTCTGCAGTGCAGACCGAGAAGCGTTCCGCCGAGCTGTTCGGCTTTCCCCTGATCGCACGAACGGTGGTGGTGCAGCGCGACCGACATGGCCTGTCGCCCTACGCCCAGGCGCGCACGGTCATTCGGGCGGCGGCGGTGGACACCGGGAAGGCGGGCGACGTGTCGCCGATCCTGGGCGCACTACCGATCACGAACACTGCCGGGCTGTTTCCTGGATCGGCCGAGAGCAGCACGACGGCGCTGACCTATCTGTTGTTCGCCCCCACAACGTCGGTGGGGGCCCGCACCAGGGCGGCCCACCGGTACGCCGAGCAGTTCTTCACCGGGCGTGACCATGTCGTGGGGGTGACCGGCTCCGCACCCGCGCGCGAGGAACAGGGCGGGATCATCCGCGAAGCACTTCCTACGGTGGAGGTTGCCACGCTCGTGGCGATCATGTTGATCGTCGGGCTGAGCTTCGGCTCCTTGGTCGCGCCGGTCGTGACCGTGATCACGGTGGGGGTGTCCTATGTCGCCACGTTTCGTGTTTCCGGTCTGCTGACGCAGTTGTTCGACCTCCCGAGCCCTGACGAGCTGAAGCCCGTGGTGGTGGCGCTCCTGCTGGGCGTGGTGACCGACTATGTCGTCTTCTTCTGCGCTTCTCTTCGTGACCGCGATCGGTCGGACCCGCACGGCTCGGTCCACGCGGCGTCCATTGCGGCGATCACCCGCTCTGGGCCCATCGTCTTGGCCGCGGGTCTCGCCGTCGTCGCTGGAACGGCCTCGCTGCTGGCCGCGCGTTCACCGTTCTTCCGCGCACTGGGGCCTGCGCTGGCCTTCACGGTCGTGGTCGGTCTGTTGGTGGCGCTCACGCTCATTCCGGCGCTCATCGCGGTTCTTGGAGAATGGATCTTCTGGCCCAGGAACCGGGCGAGCGTACGAGGTGGACGGCATGCGGCACACGGGGGTGGCCCCTACACCTGGGCCCGCAGGCTGTCGACGTTCTGGCCTGGCGGCGTGATTCGCGCGATCGCCGGCAGTCGGTTCATCGCGTGGGCGGTGTTGTGCTCATGTGTGACCGGGCTCCTACTCGCCGCAAGCGGACTGGGCGCCCTCCAACTAGGAGTTTCCTTCGTCAACGCGCTGCCGCGCGACGCGCCGGTGCGGGAGGCTGCGATCAGTGCTCAGCGCGGATTTGCCGAAGGAATCCTCTCCCCCACTGTCCTGCTGGTGGAGGGGCCGAAGGTTGGCGATCGCAAGCAGGCGCTGCGTGAACTCGGCCTTGCCCTGGCCCGTCAGCCTGGAGTCGCGGGTGTGCTCGGACCAGGATCAGTGCCCCTCACCGTTCAGGATCCGCTGTTGGTGACCCGGGACAAGTCAGCAGTCCGTTACCTCGTCATCCTGGACGCCGACCCCTTGGGCGCCAGGGCGGTGACCCTGATCGATTCGGTACAGGCCAAGCTGCCCGAACTGATCGATCGCAGCGGCCTGCGCGGTGCCACCTACGGGCTGGGTGGCGACACGGCCACGGCGTCGTTCCTGGTCCACCAGACCGAAAGCGATCTGCTCCGCATCGCTGTGGCAGCGATGTTGGCGAACTTCTTCATGCTGCTGATCTTCCTGCGCGCCGTGCTGGCGTCGCTGCTGCTGTTGTTCACCTCGGTGCTCTCGGTGGGCGCGAGCTTGGGGCTGGTGACCCTGCTCTTCTCCTACCTCGCCCCGGGACAGGGACTGACCTTCTACGTGCCGTTCGCAGCTGCGGTGCTGTTGCTCGCGTTCGGATCCGACTACAACATCTTCACCGTCGGGCACGTGTGGGAGGCAGCCTCCGAGGCGGGATCTCTTGATCAGGGAGTGCGTAACGGTTCACCGCCAGCAGTCAGTGCGATGACCGTCGCCGGCATCGCCCTTGCCGCCAGCTTCGGTCTTCTCGCACTGGTACCGCTGGCACCCTTTCGTCAGCTCGCCCTGGCCGTCGGGCTCGGGATCTGCATCGACGTGTTCGTGGTGCGCGCACTGCTGGTGCTTTCGATGCTCACCCTGGTGGGAGGAGCCGCAACCTGGCCCAACCGGCGGGTGCGCAACGTCCGGGGCCGCGCAGCCCCCACCGCCCGGAGAAACGGTGACCAGGAAAGAGTGAGAAGCCCGATCCCGAAAAGGTGAGAGTGCCCGTGCCGCACGTCGATGTACTCGCCCACAGCTAGGCGCGGCCCGGGCTGAGCTCAACACCGCGATCGCCGCCCTCGAGAAGACCGAGGCCGCAGGATGAGACATTCTGGGTCGTCATCGGCGAGACCGCCGGCACCCTCAGCGGACCCGACCTCGCCCGAGCAACCACCCGGCACCATCCGTCGCAAGCTCGTCAACGTCCCCGCCCGGAGCTGTGACCCCGGGCCGACGGCTGAGGCTGCACCTACCCAGAGCCTGACCCTGGGAACACGCCTGACCGCCCTGTTCACCGCGGTCAGCGACCCACCCGCCGCGCTCACGGCCGCACGATCCACCGACCACCCATGGGCAGAGCGTCGATCAACGATCGCAGTCGCCGCTCCGCACGCCAGGGTGATTCGGTAGCTGGAGACAGCCGTCGCGCCCCACGAGGAGCCAGAGGGTCAGGAGTCACCCGTGCCCTGCGACTCACGGACTGCGCACATGCCTGAGACGGGACACGCTCCACTCAGCGGGTTCGGGGGTTCATTCCCTGCTGGCACACAGAACCTCAGGCCCGGCACCTTCACGGTGCCTGGCCTGCTGTGTCGGCTGGTCGTTCTGGCTCCGCGAGGGACGTCCGGAGACTAGCGTCGGAGGATGGAGCCGCGAGAAGTCACGTCCGCGCGCAACCTGGGTCCGATCACGATCCTCGGAATGCTCGTCGGCTACATCGCGCTCTGGGTGCTCGCCCGGCCCGCGGGTGAGCCCACTGGTGCCTACCTCGGGCAGTTGGCCGGCGCGGTCTCGATCCTGCTGCTGTCGGCAGCACTGGTGCTGATCAGCTCGTTGCCGTGGGTGGAGGAATGGTTCGACGGCATCGACCGTGCGGCGATCTGGCACCGACGGTTGGCGATCTCCGGCCTGGTGCTCCTGGTCGCCCACATCCCGCTGTCGTCGAGCCCGATCCACTCCCGGTGGGGCGGGCCACTCGGTGCCATCGGGGCGGTGGGAATGGTGGCCCTCGCGCTCTGGGCGATCCTCCCGCGCTGGCAGTCGGTCGTGCCGGGCCCCCTGCGCGGCTCGGTCAAGATGCTCAAGGACGCTCCCGTGATCCGGCGGGTCCGCATGATCTTCGGGGGCTACGACCGCTGGCGTCAGGTCCACCGCCTCACCGGACTACTTGTCGCCGCCGCATTCCTCCACGGGCTGCTCGACGGCTCACCCTTCCCGAAGTCACCGCTCCTGCGGTGGACCTACGTCGTGATCGGTGGCATCGGCCTGGCGTTCTACCTGTACCGGGAGGTGCTGGCCCGCTACTTCCTGTCCCTGCACGACTACGAGGTCGACACGGTCACACCCGCTGGCGAAGGTCTGGTGGAGATCGGCCTGCGGCCAATCGGTCGCCCGATGACGTTCGTCCCGGGCCAGTTCGCCCTGGTCTACATCGAGGCCAAGGACGGTTGGCACCGACACCCGTTCACCATCGCCAGCTCACCCACTGAGCAGGTGGTCCGCGTGACGGTCAAGGCCCTCGGCGACTACACGTCGTCCCTCCGCGACCTCCTCGAACCAGGAATGCCAGCGGTGATCGGCGGGCCTCACGGTCGCTTCAACCACGCCAAGGGAACCAGGGACCAGATCTGGATCGGCGGCGGCGTCGGCGTCGCCCCCTTCCTGAGCTGGATGCGCGCGCTCGCAGCCCACCCGCCCCTCGGACAGGTCGACCTCTACTACGCCTTCACCGGAGGACCGGCCCCGTTCGCCGGGGAGCTCACCGCACTCGGGGAGGCCAGCGACAACGTCCGGGTGCATCTCGTCGACTCCGCCGTCGATGGCCGCCTGAGCGCCCAGCGGATCATCTCCCACGCCTCTGCTGCCCCGCCGAGCCTTTCGGTCTTCCTCTGCGGCCCGGAGACCATGCTCCGAGACCTCCAGTCAGGCCTGCGAGAACGAGGAGTGCGCTCCAGGAACATCCACCGGGAGTACTTCGACTGGCGATAGGCCCAGCTCTCCAGGCTCTTCGACCGTGCGTGTGGTCTACCGGAAGGGGATGGCGATGTCGGTGTAGACGAGGTTGTGGTCCGAGGGGACGGCCCCGCCCGAGGACCAGTTGACGACGTTCACGTACTGGCTGCTGCCCACGAAGCCCTTGAACAGGATGTGGTCAGAGCGGGGACCCAGTCCGGAGGGGTGCGCGATCTGGTGAGCGCTCGGAACGCCGTTCGTGATGTTCACGATGGAGTACTGCACGTTGACCTTCTTCAGCGACGCCATCGAGTCGTAGTACCCGCCACGGATGAACGTGGGCTGTGCCGCGGTATAGCCGGCCGGATCACCGTAGGGCTCGCGCCCGTAGCGCATGTCGCCGGCCACGATGGTGGGCTCGCCACTCGTGTTGAGTGAATCCATGCTCCGCATCACCGACTGGGCGGCCAGGCCGGTGTCCCTGTTCTTGTCGAGCCCGCTCTTGCTCGAGTTCTCGGCGAAGTGCACGGAGGTGACCCAGAAGTTCTGGCTGTTGCGGCCGTTCGCGGAGAAGCGCGCCCAGGGAGTCGAGAGCGGCTGGGACGGCGATTTCGGGTTCGGTACGTCGAAGCGGCCGCTGGAGAGCAGCGAGAACATGTCACGGCGGTAGAGGATCTGCTGACCCGGGCCGGAGGTCAGGCCGGAGGGCGCGGCGCGCCAGCCCGAGCCCAGGTAGGAGACGACTGCGTTCGCCGTGTTGGCGTTGGCCTCCTGCAGCGCGACCATCGTCACCCCGTGACTGCTGATGTTCTCGGCGACAGCCGCGGCCCGGCTGCCTGTGGGGAAGAGCATGACGTTGTAGGTGCCCATGCGCACCGCGTCCCCGGCGACGGGGGCGGGCGGCGTCGGGAAGGCCGCAATCCACTGCGATCGCTGGCTGGCACCCGGGTTGTAGGCGTTGTTGGCCTCGATCTGGCCGAAGACGGGGTTGGCGTAGGCAACGCCGAGGTAGTTGTCACCCGGCCCCGCCTGCGTGGGGACGCGGTAGGTCGACTGCCGGGCGGTCTGACCGATCCAGCCGCCGGTGCTCCGGTCGACGTAGCTCGGGCTGCTCGACCAGGCGCCGTACCAGGCAGGCGACCAGCGGACGCGGTAGCGCGAGGCGTAGGGGGTGTAGTTCCACGTGAACTGCACCGCGCCGGGAAGGCTGGCTCGCGAGAGGACAGGGGCTTTGGGCCAGTAGTTGGCGAAGCGGAGGCCACGAGTCCTGGACCAGGGGCCGACCTTGCCGCTCCGGACGGCCCGCACCTGGACGTACCACGTCCTGCCACGGTCGAGGGTGCCGGT
>JBKJON010000521.1:0-2776 GCA_046595715.1 Marmoricola sp. | reverse complement strand
GAGAAGGTCGCCAACATCATCGAGCAGAACCACGCCAAGAAGTCCTGAGCGGTGGAGCTCGCGATCATCATTGCGGTCGTCGCGGTTGCCCTGATCTTCGACTACACCAACGGGTTCCACGACGCGGCGAACGCCATCGCGACCTCGGTCTCGACGCGAGCCCTCACCCCACGGGTGGCGCTGCTGATGGCGGCGGTGATGAACTTCGTCGGTGCCTTCCTCGGCCAGAAGGTCGCCAGCACCGTCAGCGACGTGATCAGACCCGGCAGCGGCAGCCACGGCCTGGTCATCGTGATGGCCGGCCTCGTCGGTGCCATCACCTGGAACCTGATCACGTGGTACTTCGGCCTGCCGTCCTCCTCCTCGCACGCCCTGATCGGTGGCCTGGTCGGGTCGGCCCTCACGGCTGGGGTCTTCGTCAACTGGCCCACGGTGATCGAGAAGGTCGTCATCCCGATGGTGCTGTCGCCGCTGGTCGCCTTCACCCTCGGTTTCGCGATGATGCTGCTGATCATGTGGATCTTCCGGCGGCAGGCGCCGGCCAAGGTCAGCCGTGGCTTCCGCCTCGCCCAGTCGCTCTCGGCGGCGGCGATGGCGCTCGGCCACGGCCTCCAGGACGCCCAGAAGACGATGGGCGTGATCTTCCTGGCCCTGCTCGCCGGTGGGTACGTCGCCTCCGGGGACCCGCTCCCGCTGTGGGTGATCATCGCCGCCGCGAGCGCGATCTCCCTCGGCACCTACTCGGGTGGATGGCGCATCATGCGCACCCTCGGTCGCCGGATCATCGACCTCGACCCGCCCCAGGGGTTCGCGGCCGAGTCCGTGGCCGCCTCCGTCCTTTACACGACGGCCTACGTCTTCCAGGCGCCGATCTCCACCACCCACACCATCACCAGCGCGGTCATGGGCGTCGGCGCCACCAAGCGACTCTCGGCCGTGCGCTGGGGAGTGGCCCGGTCCATCCTGGTCGGCTGGATCCTCACCTTCCCGGCCGCGGGCTCCGTCGCCGCGCTGACCTACCTGATCTTGAAGTTCGTCTTCCAGCTGCCCTGAGGTGGTGGGCGGGCTCCGGGGTCTTTCGGTGGGCGGGCGGTGGGGTTGCCCGGTGGTGGCCGGTGGGGATGCGAATGTGGCGCATCGGGCTGGAGTAGCGCTCAGGCGCCCCCTGAACGACATTCGCATGTCCGGCGGGCAAGAGCCACCGCCTCGAGCAACACCCGCTGCACGTACGCCGGCTCGAACATCACGAGGTACCAGCTGAACCGGATGATGGTCCAACCGCTCGCTGTGAACCGGTTGTAGCGACGACAGTCGCGCGTGAGTGCCGCCGTCTCGCCGTGCCACTCGAAGCCCTCGGCCTCCAGCGCGATCTTGAGCAACGGGTCCGCCAGGTCCGGGTGCAGGATCAACGGCGTACCGGGCAGCCGCACCGGAAGCTGCGCCTGGACATTGAGGCCGGGCACCAGGTCGCACTGGGCGCGCAACACCGACTCGAAGACATTGGCGGACTTGCCGGTCGCTGACGCAGCGACGCCCTGGATGCGAGTGCGTCCCCGGCCCCTGGTCGCTTCAGCCAACGTGACCAGCTCCGCGTGGGTCACGTCGTCCGCTCTCAGGGCGCTGTCGACGACGGGCAGCGACTCGTCCGTGGGCAGGTTGCGCATGCAGTCGACCAAGGTACGCCGGCGGGTGGTCGCGAGCCCGTCCACGTCACCGTTCTCGAGGTCCGACCAGTGGGGCAGGATCAATCTGCGGGCGCCGGCACTGAGGTGCCGCGTTCGAGGAACGGTGATCTCCGGCTTCGCGGACCCGAGCTTGTGCGCCCACCCCCAGTGCTGGGCCGCACTCCGGTGTGACAGCACGCCTCCGAAGGCGCTGGCGAGCCGGATCGACTGAGGGCTGGTCGCCAGAGCGCACCGACCCCGCCGCGTGCTGATGAGGGTGCCATCGGCCAGCGCAGCGGCGACCTCTTCGTCACCGCGCAGTTGGACGAGCGACTTGAGTTCACAGGCGCCCCCCATCAGGGTCAGCTGGCTGATCAGGTCCATGGCCGCATGGTTGGCCGGATCAGATGCACCTCGCAGCATCGACCAGCAGCCTGTGGATCCGATGCCCGGACCAACGTCCTGGGGACGTGAAGTGGTCAGCCGGCGCAGCGCCGTACCTCGGTGACTGGCGGGTCACCAACGCTGCGAATGTGGCTGGAGGTGGGGGAGCAGCGGTCTACCGCCTCACCCGCGACATTCGCATGCCGTCGCGATCACGAGCTAGCGCAGCGAGCAGGCGAATGTGGAGAGAGTGAGAGAAGGGATGGACTCCAGCCCCATCAACGACATTCGCATGCCGAGGGCCTACGCCTGGACGCTGACGAGGTCGACGATAGATCTCGTTCGCCGAACGGATGCGAATGTGGCGGGAGGTGTGGGAGAAGTGATCCCCAGCCTCACCAGCGACATTCGCATGCCCCCGCGGCGACCCCAACCCCCCAGACGCCCGAGGGTCAGCCGCGGGAGCCCCTAGCCGAACCGGCCCGAGATGTAGGCCTCGGTGGCGGGCTCTTCCGGAACGCTGAAGATCTTCTTGGTGGAGTTCATCTCGATCAGCTTGCCGGGCATGCCGGCGCCGGCGATGTTGAAGAAAGCCGTGTCCTCGCTGACGCGGGCGGCCTGCTGCATGTTGTGAGTCACGATGACGATCGTGTACTCCGACTTGAGCTGGTGGATCAGGTCCGCTCTGGACCCGATCTCCACCTCGGCCATCGAGGACCTGATCCACC
>JBKJON010000338.1:0-3949 GCA_046595715.1 Marmoricola sp. | reverse complement strand
AAGGCCGACGGCAAGCCGGAGCGCCTCGACCTCGCCCTCGGGAGCAGCGCCACCCTGCCGGACGGCCTGGGCAGCTTCACGTAGCGGCTGACCCCGTCGAAGGTGACGCTGCCCAGGCCGTCCGGCAGGGTGGCGCTGCTCCCGAGGGCGAGGTCGAGGCGCTCCGGCTTGCCGTCGGCCTTCTTCACCTGGGTCAGGCCCTTCTTCTGCAGCGCGTAGACCGACTGCGACGCCCCACCGTCGACGCCCAGGTCGCCCTGGTAGACCAGCATCGAGATCGCCGGGTTCTTCGCGTCGGGGAAGGCCGAGAACGGTCCGCCGTTGCGGCCCTTGATGAAGCCGTACGTCGGGTAGAACTCGCCCTCGAGCCCGATCTGGGTGCGGCCGTCCCTCTGTACGGCGTCCGGCACCTTGACCACCCCGAAGGAACGGAAGGTGCTGTCCTCGGGCAGGAACACCACCGGACCGGAGTAGGCGACCGACTGGTCGGCGTTGCGCACGGTGATGTGCGGTGCGTAGCCGTGGCTGATCAGGAACACGTCAGTGCCGTCGAGGGTCAGCGGGTGGTTGACCGAGATCTGCTTCTCGCGGTCCTGCGCGTCCGGTGAGGTCTTGTAGGTGAGGTCGGCGGCGAACTTGTGCGCCATCCCGGCCTCACGGCCCTCCCGGATGAAGGTCACGTCGAAGTTGTCCACGGTGAACTCGAACGGGTCGAGCTTGGCCGGGTCGAAGAACGCGCCGGCCCGGAAGTCGTCGTACTGGGTCAGGGTGTTGGCGAAGCTGTCCTTGGTGACCACGATGACGCCGCCCTTGAAGCCCCACAGGCCGCCGAGCGCGAATCCGACGAGCACGATCAGCACCGAGAAGTGGAAGAGCAGGTTGCCGGCCTCACGCAGGTAGCCGCGCTCGGAGCTCACCGCGCCGTCGTTGACCTCCACCCGGAAGCGTCGCTTGCGCAGCAGGGTCCGGGCCTGCTCGACCACGGCGTCGGCGTCCTCGTCGGACTCGAAGCTGCGGCTCTGCGGCATCCGGGACAGGTGGCGCGGTGCCGCGGGGGGTCTGCGACGCAGACCGCGCCAGTAGACCATCAGCCGAGGCACGATGCAGCCCACGAGCGAGAGCATCAGCAGGATGTAGATCGCAGAGAACCACACCGAGTTGTAGACCGAGAACAGCCCGAGCCTGTCGTAGATCGGGGTGAGCTGCGGGTGCTGGTCGCGCCACTGCGAGGCGCGCAGCGAGTCCACGTTCTCCTGCGGCACCACCGAGCCGGGGATGGAGGCCAGCGCGAGCATGAACAGCAGGATCAGGGCCGTGCGCATCGAGGTGAGCTGGCGCCACGTCCAGCGCGCGAGCTCACGCGGGCGCAGCGGAGGGGCCTCGTAGCCACTGGCGGGGCGGCGGTCGGACATCAGATGCCAGCCGTGAAGCCGGGGAGGAACCAGGTGCGGATCCAGCCGACGAGGTCGCCCCACCAGCCGGTGACGAGGAGCAGGCCCACGGCCACCAGCATCAGCCCGCCGAACGCCGTGACCCAGCGCTGGTGCCTGCGGACCCACCTGACGGTGCCGAGCATCCGGCGGTAGGCCAGGGCGGCGGCGATGAAGGGCAGCCCGAGGCCGAGGCAGTAGACGAAGGTGAGGAAGGCGCCGCGACCGGCCGAGGCCTCGTTCACCGAGAGGGTCAGGACGGCGCTCAGGGTGGGACCGATGCAGGGCGCCCAGCCCAGCCCGAACAGGGCGCCCAGCAGTGGCGCCGCGGCGAGGCCGACGGCCGGGACCTGGTGGATGCGCCAGTCGCGCTGCATCCAGGGCACCACTCCGATGAAGACGAGGCCGAGCAGGATCGTCAGGCTGCCCAGGACGATGGTGAGGGGGCGCTCGTACTCGAAGAGCCACGCCCCGATGCCGCCGATCAGCGCGCCGAAGGAGACGAAGACGAACGTGAACCCGAGCACGAAGAGCACCGAGCCGGCCAGCATCCGGCCCCGCTTGGCGTCCGCCAGGTCGGCCCCGGACAGGCCGGTCGCGTAGGAGAGGTAGCCCGGGAGCAGCGGCACCACGCACGGCGAGAAGAACGAGACCAGGCCGGCGACCAGCGCGACCGGGACGGCCAGCACCAGGGAGCCGTCCATGGTCGTGCTCCGCAGCCAGTCACCCAGGTCGAGGCCGGAGACGAGCGGAGCGACCAGGCCGGTGAGCTCAGGGATCACCGCTGGACGTCCCGCACCAGGTCGACCAGCGTCTGCTGGCTGGGCACCTCACCGAGGATGCTCGCGGCCACCCGACCCTTGGCGTCGAGTACGACGGTGCTGGGGATGGCGCTCGGGTTCAGCGTGCCCCGGAAGGCGAGCAGCGTGCGCCCGGACGGGTCGTAGAAGGACGGGTAGGGCACGTCGAACCGCTTCTGGAAGGCCAGGCCCATGTCGGGGCTGGCGTCCTTGGTGTTCACCCCGACGAAGGCCACCCCGTCGGGTTCGAGGTCGCGGGCGGCGCCAGCGAGCAGGCGCGCCTCCTTGCGGCAGGGCGCGCACCACGACCCCCAGACGTTGAGCACCACGACCTTCCCGGCGTACTGCTTCAAGGAGAGGTCCTCACCCTCGAGCGTGGTCCCGGACACGTCGCCGGGCACCTGGCGTTCGGCCACGGGGAGGCGGGTGACGATGCCCCGGGCGTCGACGTACCCCTTGTCACCGGTGCTGGTGCCGCTGCTGCAGGCCGAGAGCACCACGCCGAGGAGCAGCGCGGTGACCAGGAGCCGGGGTGAAGGAGGCACGTCAGACCGAGGGCCCAGAAGCGGGTCCAGCGAAGGGCGGGGCATCGTCGTCAGCTCCGCCGGCGGAGAACGGGGCGTTGCGGTCGGCCACCGGGATCAGGTCGCCTGCGGGCTCGGAGTAGCCCACGCTCACCAGGTGGTCGTCCTCGAAGGTGAACGAGGTCAGGCTGGCCAGCGTGCAGTGGCGCTTGCGCGGGTCGTGCAGGTAGGAGCGCTTCTCGGCCCTGAGCCGGGTGATCCAGATGGGCAGCTGGTGGGAGACGATGACGGCCTCGTGCCCAAACGCCTGGTCGCGGGCGTCCTCGACGGCCGACCACATCCGGGCGACGACCTCCTTGTAGGGCTCGCCCCACGACGGCTTGAACGGGTTCCACAGCTTCGACCAGATCCGGGGCCGCTGCAGGATCGAGCTGCCCAGCTGGAAGGGCTGGCCCTCGAAGACGTTCCCCGACTCGATGACGCGGTCGTCGAGCTCCACGGTGAGTCCCCGGGCGGCCGCGAGCGGGGCCGCGGTCTCCTGCGCACGCTCGAGCGGCGAGGACACCATGTGGGTGATGTCGCGGTCCCCGACCCGCTCGGCGATCCGGTCGGCCATCGCCCGGCCGCGCGCGGAGAGGTGGTAGCCGTTCGAGCGTCCGTAGAGGATCCCCTGCGGGTTGTGCACCTCGCCGTGGCGCAGCAGGTGGACGGTCGTGGTCACCACTGGCGGCACCTCATTCGTGGGTCCGGCGGGAGGTCGGCGCGAGGGCCTCTGCGGCTGCCCGAGCGGCGCCTGGCAGGGCGTCGAGCACGTGCTGGAGGGCGCGCTCGTCGTGGGCGGCGGAGAGGAACCACGCCTCGTAGGCGCTGGGCGGCAGGTAGACACCCTGGTCGAGCATCGAGTGGAAGAAGGCCCGGTAGGCGCCGGTGTCCTGGCGCGAGGCGTCGGCGTAGTCGCGGACCGCACCCTCGAGGCCGAGGAAGACGCTGAACATGTTGCCGCCCGCCTGCACGACGTGGGGTACGCCGGCCCGCGTCAGCTCCTCGCCGGCGGCGGCGGCAAGCGTCCTGGCCGACCGGTCGATGTGGGCGTAGACCTCGTCGGTCGCGAGCCGCAGCGTGGCCAGCCCGGCGGTCGTCGCGACGGGGTTCCCGGACAGGGTGCCGGCCTGGTAGACCGGCCCGTCGGGCGAGA
>JBKJON010000313.1:0-11210 GCA_046595715.1 Marmoricola sp. | reverse complement strand
AGTCGGTGCCCGACAAGACGCGCTGGACCGGCAACCCCATCGGCCCCTGGCTGGACGAGGGCCCCCGCGAGCAGGCCAGGTGAGTCGACGCCCCGACGTCGACCCCTACAGCCCGGGACACGGCGATGCGTCGTACGACGTCACGCGCTACGAGCTCGACGTCACCTACAAGGTGGAGGGCAACCATCTCTCGGGGCGAGTCGTGCTGCACTGCACGGCCCTCGAGGACCTCGACCGGCTGCACCTCGACCTGCACCGGCTGCGAGTGACGCGCCTGACCGTGGACGGCGCAGCGGCGAAGTACACCCACACCCGCGACGCCCTGTCCGTGCGCCCGAGGTCCCGGCTGCGCGAGGGGCAGGAGTTCGTCATCTCGGTGCACTACTCAGGTCACCCGTCGACGGTGCCGAGCAAGGTGCTCGGTGACGCGGGCTGGGAGGAGCTCAGCGACGGCGTGATCGTCGCCAGCCAGCCGCAGGGCGCACCGTCGTGGTTCCCGTGCAACGACCGGCCCAGCAGCAAGGCCGGCTACCGGATCTCCCTCACGGCCCCCAGCACGCACCGGGTCGTCTGCAACGGCGAGCTCGTCGCGAGGACGCGGCACGCCAGCGCGACGACCTGGGTCTACGACCAGCCCGAACCGATGGCGACCTACCTCGCCACCGTGCAGATCGGCCGCTACGAGCTCCTCGAGCTGCCGGCGGTGGTGCCGCTCTACGCGGCGGTGCCGCGGCGCCTGGTCCCGCGCTACGACGTCGCCTTCGCTCGCCAGCCGGAGATGCTGGAGCTCTTCACGCGTCTCTTCGGGGTCTATCCGTTCGGCCGCTACACGGTCGTGATCACCGAGGACGACCTGGAGATCCCACTCGAGTCGCAGGGCCTGTCCACGTTCGGGGCCAACTTCCTGGTCACCGACTGGGAGGCGGAGAGGCTGATCGCGCACGAGATGTCGCACCAGTGGTTCGGCAACAGCCTGACGATCGCCGGGTGGAGCGACATCTGGCTGCACGAAGGGTTCGCCTGCTACGCCGAGTGGTTGTGGTCCGAGGAGTCCGGCCAGGACACCGCCCACCAGCGGGCGCTGGCGCACTGGGAGCTGCTCGCCTCGCTCGACCAGGACCTGCTGCTGTCGGATCCGGGCGCCGAGCTGATGTTCGACGACCGCGTCTACAAGCGCGGGGCGCTGCTGCTCCACGCGTTGCGGCTGACGCTCGGCGACGAGGAGTTCTTCGAGGTCCTGAGGGCCTGGTCGACCGAGCACGCGCACACCACCGTCACCGCGAAGCAGTTCGTCGGGTTCGTGGAGAGCCGGGCGACCGTGTCGGTCAGCGGCCTTTTCGGCGTGTGGCTCGACGAGCTGGAGCTTCCGGACCTTCCTGCCGGAGGCTGACCCGCGGGTCCCGGTCGGTGAGCACGGTGGCGCAGGCGGCGTGACCCTCGATCGCCAGGTCCTGCATCCAGACGTACGCCGGCGCCGCGGAGGTCGCCGACCACTCGACCAGCCGTGGTGGCTCGTCGGGGGGCCGAGACGCACCAGTCTCGGGTCCACCCGGAGCCCGTCCCCGGTCGCCTTGAGCAGTGACTCCTTGCGCACCCAGGTGGTGGCGCGTGCCTCGACGCTCGGAGCCACCTCCGCGGCGTGCAGGACGACCCCCGCGAATCCCGCGAACCGGGGTGCGTCCACCCGCTCGACGTCCACCCCGACCGGTCCTCGTCGGGACACCGCGACCAGGGCCAGGTCGTCGGCGCGACTCAGGCTGAGGAACAGCGGGTGGCCCTGGTCGGGTGGCAGCAGGACCGGTCGCCCGTGCTCGGAGCTCCCACAGTGCCGGCAGGACCGGGACAGCTCGACCTCTCGTGCCGGCAGCCCGAGGGCCCGACCCACCTCCTCGCGCAGCAGGGCGGCCGCCAGGTCTGGTCGGCGGCCGAGCGCCCACACGAGATCGAGGTCCATGGGCTGTTCCTACCAGCATCGGCCGAAGACCAGGCTCGCTTGCGACCTCGTGCCACTGCGCCTCGCGATCCCGGTCGTCTGGCACCCTCAGGGCATGCTCGTCCTCGCCAGCTCAGTGGCCCCGTCCCCCGACTGGCGGCTGGCCGTGGTCCTGGTGACGCTCGTCATGCTCGGTGTGGTCACCTCCTACGTCGGACAGCTGGGCGTGGGCCGCGAGCACGTGACGGCTGCTGCACGGGCCGTCGTACAGCTCGGGGTCGTCTCCCTCCTGATCGGAGCGGCACTCCGGTCGGTCTGGTGGTCGCTGCTGCTCGTGCTGGTCATGTACCTCGTCGCGGTCGGCACGTCCGCCCGGCGGATCAACCTCGTGCGCCGCCAGGTGCCGTGGGTCGGCGTGGCCGTGGCAGCAGGGGCGCTGCCCGTCCTGGTGCTGAGTCTCGGGTCGGGGGTGATCCCCTTCAACGGCGCAGGAATCGTGCCGATCGCGGGCATCGTGATCGGCAACATGATGACGGCCTCCACGCTCACCGGTCGCCGGGGATCGGACGAGCTCCTCCACCAGTTCGGCAGCTACGAGGCCGCGTTGACGCTGGGGCTCAGCCAGCAGGACTCCGCTTTCCTGGTGCTGCAGCCCTCCGCCCGCGAGGCCCTGACGCCAGGACTGGACCAGACGCGGACCGTGGGGCTGGTGACCCTGCCAGGAGCCTTCGTCGGCGTGCTCCTGGGCGGGGGTACGCCGATCGAGGCGGCTTCGGCCCAGATCCTGGTGCTCATCGGGCTGATGGCCGGGCAGGCGGTCACGACGGCGGTGCTCCTTCGCCTGATGGCGGCCGGACGCGTCGTACGCCGTGACCTGCTGGGGATATACCCGAGGTGAGCCAACGACCGAGCGAAGTGCCTGGGGCGGCCCGGAGTGCGAGCGCTGCCGGGGAATCCCGTCGCGGTGGCGACGGTCGTTGACCCCGAGGTCGATGCCGGTGACGACCAGAGGCCTCGGGCCTCTGTAGGGGTTGGCCAGGAAGTGGCCGGACCACAGCCTGGATCGGGAAGTCGGGATGGACACAGCGGTCCGCGGGGGCAGAGCGGATGGCACTCCCGAGGTACCCCGTGGGCGGGATCATGGGGCGGCTCGCGCACATCCGCCACGCTGAGGACACCGACGCGGGCGTCGGACCGCGTCCTCGGGTCGATAGGCTGCGGTCGTGACAACCTTTGAGGCCCCGGGGGCTCGTCTGCAGCCGGTGGCCCCTCCCGACCGGGATACCGACCACCGGTGGCTGGTGAGGGTCTGGGTCCTCGTGGTCGTGTTCGTGGTCGTGATGCTCTACTGGTCGCACCACGTGGGCATCCCGGTCAAGGACCCCCACGGCTCGATCTTCCTCTCGCGCATCGGGATCTCGATCGGCTTCTTCATCCCGATGGCGGTCATCGACGCCAGCCTGCGCGTGGGTCGCCGCGGCTGGACGGTGGCGAAGACCATCGCCATGCTGCGCAGTCGTTGGACGAGATATCGACTCGCGCTGGCGGCCAGCGGACTCCTGGCCTACCACCTCGTCTACTTCTGCTACCACAACCTGAAGAGCTGGGACGTCCTCAACGCCCCCCGCGACGAGATGCTCCTCGCGTGGGACAAGTGGTTGTTCTTCGGCCACAGCCCGCACGTGCTGCTGCACGACCTCCTCGGCACGCACGTCGCCGCCTACGTGCTGATGATCATCTACGAGTCCTTCGGCACGATGGTGTTGATCGCGATCCCGATGCCACTGGTGTTCTGCACCCGGATCCGGGACGGCTACGTCGCCATCACCTCGGCGCTGTGGGTCTGGATCTTCGGGGTCGGCTGCTACTACCTGATCCCGTCGCTGGGGCCCTTCCAGTCCGCGCCCGAGGAGTTCGCGCGGCTGCCGCACACGATGATCCAGGACACCCAGGCGCGCTACATGGACCAGCGTTCGCACCTCCTCGCGGACCCCCAGGCCCACGACGCGTTCGCCCAGGTCTCCGCCTTCGCCAGCCTTCACGTCGGCGTCACCACGGTGATCTTCCTCATGTGCGCCTACTACGGGTTGCGGCGTACGACGATCGCGATGGGCGTCTTCCTGTTCTGCACGATCATCGCCACCGTCTATCTCGGCTGGCACTTCTTCGTCGACGACCCGGCCGGGATCGCGATCGCCGTCCTGGCCTGCTACCTCGGGGCCAAGATGATCTATCCGCAAGGTCGACCGGAGTCCTCAGCGCAGCGAGGCGAAGACGTCGTCGAGCAGTCCTCCTGAGGGACTGCGGTCACGCTCCCGGAACCACTCCCGCCCCAGTGCCAGGCCCAGGACGGGCTTCGGCAGGCGGAGGAGCAGCGCGACCGTGCGGACGGACCCGCCCCCGGTGGCCTGGGAGGCGTGCGCGGCCAGCGCCGCGCGCTTCGCGCCCAGATGGCGGCGTACGTCGACCCGGTGCGTGAGGTCCGCGCGGGCGACGAACGAGGTCGCGAACCGGGACGGCGGGATGAGCCCCGACACCCCGGGCAGCCAGCGCAGGACCGACGCGACGCGCTGGAGCAGGTGGCGGTCGATCGTGGCCTCGAGGACGACGGGCGTCCCGGCCAGCTCGGCGGCGAGGATGCCGACCCGGTGGACCTGCACGTGGTCCGGGTGCCCGTATCCGCCCTGGGCGTCGTAGACCGTCAGCACGTCGGCGTTCTCCTCCCGCAGGATCTCGGCCAGCCGGGACGCGGGCTCGGCCGGATCGAGCCCGGAGAAGGGATGGCCGCCACCCGTGCCGCTCCCCGTGGGGGTGCCCCAGCCGGAGTCCTCGTAGTCCAGCAGCTCCCACCTCGCACAGCCCAGGACGGCCGCCGCCCGGGCGAGCTCCACTCGACGGCGTTCGCCAAGTGGGGGGTGCTGGCGCATACCATCGGACAGACCGGCCTCGCCCGCCGTGGCGGTCACCAGGACGACGCGGTGCCCTTCGGCTGCGGCGCGAGCAAGCGTGCCGCCGGTGAGGAGCGCCTCGTCGTCTGGATGTGCGTGAAAGGAGACGAGGGTGAACGGCACGTCGGAAGTCTGGCACGCAGCACCGGATGACGCCGCCGACCCCGGAGGACGTCGCTCGGGCAGCAAGGCCCCCCGGGTGGTGCTCTCCCTGGCGCTCGCCCTCGGCCTGCTCGGCTATGCCTTGCCGAGGCTGGTCGGGACCACCTTCCGCGAGGTCGCGCGGGCCCTCGAGCTGGTCACCGCCCCCGAGTCGGTGATGCTGGCGCTGCTCTGGGCGGCCGGTCTGTTCGTCTACTCCTTCACGCTCACGGCTGCCCTCCCGGGCCTGACCCGGCTGCGCGCGCTCAACCTCAACCTGACCGGCAGCGCCGTGGCCAACGTGCTGCCGTTCGGCGGCGCCGCGGGGATGTCCCTGAACTACCTGATGATCCGCTCGTGGGGTTTCAGCGCCGCCGGCTTCTCGGCGTACACCCTGATCACGAACGTGTGGTCCATCCTGCTCAAGCTCGCGCTGCCGGCCGTCGCGTTGATCGCCCTGGTCGTCTCCGGTGAGAAGGTCAACCAGACGGTGCGCTGGACCGGCCTGGGGGCCGCGGGCGTGCTCGTCGTCCTCGTCGTCGTCCTGGTCTCAGGCCTCGCCACCCACCGGACGGCCGTCCGGTTGGTGGCCGTGGTCGCACCGGTCGTGGAGCGAGGCAGCCGCTGGGTGCGCCGGCCGGCCGAGCGTGACGTCGTCACCTCCGTGCTCCTCGACTTCCGCGACCGCGTCGCCTCCCTCGTGGGCGCACGCTGGGCCCGGCTGTCGCTCGGGATGGTCGGCTACGGCGTGCTGCAGGCGGTCCTGCTCTGGGCCTGCCTGCACGCGGTGGGTGGTCACCTGGGCCCGGTCGTGGTCCTGGCGGCGTACGCCGTGGACCGGCTGATGTCGATGGTCTTCCTCACTCCGGGAGGCACCGGCTTCGCGGAGGCCGGCACCGCCGCCGTGCTGGTGGCCCTCGGTGGCGCTCCCGCGGTGATGACGGCCGGGGTGCTGCTCTACCGCGGCTTCACCTACGCCCTGGAGATCCCGGTCGGTGGGCTCTGGCTCGGTGGCTGGCTGCTCGCACGTCGCCGGAAGCGTCACGCGACGGCGATCGACTGATGCGCATCCTGCACGTGACCGACGTCTACCGTCCGCGCGTCGGCGGCATCGAGATGTTCGTCGAGGAGCTGGCGGCTCGTCAGTCTGCGGCGGGTCACGACGTCACCGTCCTGAGCCCGACGGCAGACCGTTCCGGGGCTGCCCCTTCCGGTCCCGTCGGAGTCATCCGGACGCCGACCCCGGCCCCCTGGCCGTTGCCCTTCCTGCCACGTCGCGACCTCCGGCTGTCGTCGTACGACGTCGTGCACGCGCACCTCTCGGTCGTCTCACCGTTCTCCAGCCGGGTGGCCAAGGCCGCCGTGGCGTGCGGGACGCCGGCGATCGCCACGGTGCACTCGATGTGGACGGGGCGCGAAGGGTGGGTGCGGCTCGTCGGTGCGATCGCGGGCTGGTCCTCCTGGCCGGTCCGATGGACAGCGGTCAGCTCGGCTGCCGCCTCGTCCATGCGCGGGCCGCTCGGCCCCGACACCCCCATCGACGTCGTCTTCAACGCGGTGGACGTGGACTGGTGGCGCCGGCTGTCGCGCGAGGGTGACGCCTCCCGTCCCTTCACGATCGTGGCCGTGATGCGGCTGGCCGGGCGCAAGCGGCCGATTCAGATGCTGGACACCCTCGCCGCCCTGCGTGCGGCCGTCCCGTCTGCGGTGCCGCTGCGAGCGGTCATCGTGGGTGAGGGACCGCTCGAGGAGAAGGTGCGCGCCCACAACGAGCACCTGGGCACGAGCGAGTGGGTCGAGGTCGCCGGTCCCCGCTCGCGCGAGCAGATCCGCGAGCTCTACCGCAGCGCCGACGCCTACGCCGCGCCGTGCCACCAGGAGTCGTTCGGCATCGCGGCGCTCGAGGCGCGTGCTGCCGGGCTGCCGGTCGTGGCGATGCGCAGCGGGGGAGTGGGCGAGTTCGTCGAGCACGGGGTCGAGGGTTTCCTGTGCCACGACGACGAGGAGATGGTGCGCGCCCTCGACGTGCTCGCGACCGACCGCGAGGTGCGCGAGGGAATGTCGGCGTACAGCCTCGCGCACCCGCCACCGATGGACTGGCAGCAGACGCTGGACGGCTTCGAGGCGGCCTACGACCTGGCCGACGAGGCGATCGCGCGCACGTAAGGGTCGCCTTGCGTGTTGCGATCCGGCCCATGGGTACGGGGGGATCACGCCTGTCCCCGCCCGACGCTGAGGAGCGCCCCGTGTCCACTGACGCCATCGTCATGCTCAAGAACGACCACAAGGAGATCCGCAAGGTCTTCCGCGACTTCCAGAAGGCCGGCGACAACGCCACGGCCACCAAGGGCAAGCTGGTGCAGAAGATGATCGAGCTGCTCACGGTGCACACCTATATCGAGAACGAGGTCATGTACCCGCGCGTGCGGGAGCTGCTTCCCGACCTCGAGGACGACGTGCTCGAGTCCTACGAGGAGCATCACGTCGCCGACCTGCTCGTGATGGAGCTGGTCGGCATGACGCCCGACCACGAGCGGTTCGACGCCAAGACCACCGTCCTCATCGAGAACGTCGACCACCACATCGACGAGGAGGAGAAGGAGTGGTTCCCGAAGGTCCGCGAGGGGCTCGGCCGCAAGGCTCTCCAGGAGCTAGGCGCCGACATGCTCGAGGCCAGGAAGAAGGCGCCGAAGAGCCCCGCCCAGCCGAGTGCGCTGAAGAAGACGATCGACGCCGTCATCGCCTGAGCGCCAGAGTTGCCCGCGGAGGTTGGTGAAGGGCTGATCGGGTCTTCATGTCAGACGCTGACGCCTGCTTGACCCGAAGGGTCAGCTGAAGCTCGCACGCGGTGTGGTCGAGGACGGCTGGTCGCTGCGCCGTGCCGCGGACAGGTTTCCAGGTCTCAGCAGTGACCGCGAACCCGCTGGGCCAACCGTCACCGCCAAGAGGGCGGGGCCGGGACGCCAGACCGTTCCAGTCGTCCTCACCACGGTCCGAACCGACCCAGCGTCGGGTTGAGAAGAAGATCAAGCACCGACGCCCGCACTCGGCGGACAACAACCCGTTGAACTTGCCCGCCATCCACCAATGTGCACAAACCCTTGAATCGAACATGTGTTCGTTCGAGAATGGAAGCATGCCAGTCGGTGATCCCGCCCTTCAGACCCACCGTGTGCTGGCGCGGGTGGAGGCCAACCTGGTGGCGGTCCGGGCGGCGGAGTTCGAGCGGCTGCGGCTGGCCCGGGAGTGGGCCCAGGCCCACGTCGTCACCGATCCCGACCGGCTACGCGATCCACGACGACGACCGACCCCTCTGGGAGCTGTCGGACTGCCGGTGGATGAGTACGCCGCGGCCGAGCTTGCGGCAGCGCTCGAGATCCACCCGTTGGCCGGACGCCAGCTGATGGCCGATGCCGTGGACATCGACGTGCGGCTGCCCCGGACCTGGCGCGCGCTCGGGGCCGGCCGTCTGGAGCTGTGGGTCGCCCGCAAGATCGCCGCCGCCACCAGTGGGCTGAGCCAGGAGCACGCAGGCTGGGTCGACGCCGCGATCGCCGACGTGCTCGGCACGCTGCCTCCGGGGCGGCTGCTTCGGGTGGTGGAGGCACGGGTGATCGAGGCCGACCAGTCGCTGGCGGACCGGAAGGCGGAGGAGGCTGCGGCGGCCCGCTCGGTGTGGCTGAGTCGTGCCGACGACCACGGCACCCGGACGCTGGTCGCTCGTGGCGCGAGCGCGGGCCTGCGCCCACTCTCCGGCACGCTCGACCACCTCGCCCGCCTGATGCGCGAGCACGGCAGCCCCGAGCAGCGGACGCTGCCGGTCGACGAGCTGCGGACGGAGGCGATCGTCCTCCTGGGCGACCCGCTGGCGGCCCTGAAGCTGCTCGTCGGCGCACGCGAGGCCGACTGCCCGGAGGTCGTCGCGGAGATGATCCGGACCGCCGTGGCGAGCAAGGTGAGACCCCAGGCAACGGTCCACGTGCACCTCACGCCCGCCATCCTTCAGGGCCGTGGTGCGGCCAGGGCCGAAGACCTGGGTGCCCTGACCCGGGGACCCATCGCGGAGTCCGGGGGCGACGGATACCCCGGGTCGACGTGCTGTGGCCGTGGGTGGCTTGAGTAGCGTGTGCCCATGACTGAGAACCCCACCGTTGCGCTGCTCGGAACCGGCACCATGGGCGCGGGCATGGCCCGCAACATCGCGAAGGCCGGCCTGCCGCTGCGGGTCTGGAACCGCAGCCAGGACAAGGCGCAGGCCCTGTCCGACGTGGCCACCGTGGCCGGGTCCGTCGCCGAGGCCGTTGATGGCGCCGACGTCGTCGTGACGATGCTCTATGACGCCGACAGTGTCCTGACCACCATGGAGGAGACCCGCGGTCACCTCGGCCCGAAGACCATCTGGGTGCAGCAGAGCACCATCGGCGTCGCGGGGTCCGACCGAGCTGTCGGCCTGGCCGCGGATCTCGGCGTCACGCTCGTCGACGCTCCCGTGCTCGGCACCCGCAAGCCCGCCGAGGACGGCGTGCTCGTGGTGCTTGCCTCCGGACCGGACGCCGCGCACGAGCCGCTGGGGCCGGTCTTCGAGGCCATCGGCAGCCGCACGATGTGGGTCGGCGAGGCCGGTGCGGGGTCACGGCTCAAGCTGGCGGCGAACGCCTGGGTGGTCACCGTGCTGGAGGGCATCGCCGACTCCCTGGCGCTCAGCCGGGATCTCGGACTCGATCCCGCCCTCTTCCTCGAAGCTGTGTCCGGGGGAGCCATGGACGCGCCCTACGTCCAGCACAAGGGCAAGGCGATGATCGCGGGCAGCTTCGACCCGGCCTTCGCGCTGTCCGGAGCGCTGAAGGACGTCGAGCTGATCATGGCTGCCGCGCAGGGTGCCGGCACCGATCTCGGTCCGATGCCCGGAATCCGCGACCACCTCGCCCGCGCGGTCGACGCGGGACACGGCGACCTCGACATGGCTGCTACCTACCTCGCACACTGACATCGACCACGCCTGCCACGGTGTTGGCCGCCACCGTGGCGATCGACCGGTCGAGCTCGTTGTCCGGCCCCTCGATCGTGACGGCCCCGTCGCACACCTCGACCACCCAGTCGGCGTGCTCCAGCGAGGCCAGCAGGTCGCTGACCTCGTGGGCCAGGACGTCGTCGGGCCGGGCGCGGACGCGCAGCACGTCGCTGCGGCTGAGCATCCCGACGACCCGTCCCTGGGCGTCGACCACGGGGAGGCTCTTGAGCCTGCGCGAGGTCATCACCTCGACCACCTCGGCGAGGTCCGTGCGCTCGTGCACCGTCACGGCGGGCGACGTCATCACCTCGGAGACGAGCAGTGCCGGCGTACGCCCCGTCTCGTCGTGCGGAAGCTCGTGCGCACGGGAGTCGTGGGCGAACGCGTCGCGGATCAGGTCGGCCTCGCTGACGATGCCGATCACGTGTCCCGGGCCGTCCACGACCGGGAGAGCGGAGATCTTGCGCTCGGCCAGGAGAGTCACTGCCTGCTTCACCCGGGTCTCGGGCGTCACGGTGAGCGCCTCCCTGGTCATCACGTCCTGCACCAGCACGGGGTCCTCCATCGACGGTCTTCGGCCTCAGCCCCAGTGTGACCTGCGGGTGAGCACCACGAAAGGGTCGGAGGTCCTCAGAAGGAGTACGGCCCGAACCGGGCCCCGTGCCATGACGACCGTGGGTTCACCCGGAGCAGTTCATCTGAGCAGGTCGAGGCCCGTCCGATCCCGGAGCTCGTCCAGCGTGGCGCCGTACGCCTTGCGCACACGGACCCCGGCATCGGAGATCTCGAAGACGCCGTGGTCGGTGTAGACCCGGCTGACGCAGGCGACGCCGGTGAGCGGGTAGGTGCACTCAGGCACCAGCTTGGAGGAGCCGTCCTTGGCGAACAACGTCATCATCACGAGCACGTCCTTGGCCCCGATGGCGAGATCCATGGCCCCGCCCACGGCCGGGATCGCGTCCGCGGCGCCGGTGTGCCAGTTGGCCAGGTCCCCGCGGACCGAGACCTGGAAGGCACCCAGGACGCAGACGTCGAGGTGGCCACCGCGCATCATCGCGAAGGAGTCGGCGTGGTGGAAGTACGACGCCCCCGGCGTCTCCACGACCGGGATCTTCCCGGCGTTGATCAGGTCGGGGTCGACCTCCTCGTCGACGGCGGCTCGGCCCATGCCGAGCAT
>JBKJON010000213.1:0-4288 GCA_046595715.1 Marmoricola sp. | reverse complement strand
GCGCCGATCGGCATCGCCAACGGGTCGATCACGATGTCCTCGATGGCGATGCCGTACTCGGTCGTCGCCACCCGCACGATCTTGTCGACCGGCCGTGCAGAAGCGCTACGTCGAGCTCGCCGACCCCACCCTCCAGGACCAGCGCACCGACCTGGCGCGCCTGACCGACGCCATCGACGACCTCGAGCTGACCGTCGACCTGCCCGTGCTGCGACGGCTGCCCCAGGTGCTCCGCGAGGCCGACTTCAAGGTGACCGCCGTGGTGGTCGACGAGGCGCTCATCGACGTCGAGCCGGGTGACACCAGCGCGCAGCGCTACGCGATCGCCTTCGACCTCGGCACCACCACGGTCGTGGCCACCCTGCTCGACCTCGCGACCGGCACCCCGGTCGCGGTGGCTTCCCGGCTCAACAAGCAGCAGCCCTTCGGCGGCGACGTGATCACCCGCATCAGTGCGGTGATGATGGATCCCGAAGCGCTGGGACGACTGCAGTCGCTGGCGGGGGAGACCCTGGACGAGCTGGCCCAGCAGGTCTGCGTCGAGGGCGAGGTCGACCCGACCCAAGTCTACGAGGTGGCCATCGCCGGCAACGCGACGATGACCTCCCTCGTGCTCGGCATCGACCCCGAGCCGCTCGGCGTCGCGCCCTTCGTGATGACCAGCGCCCAGCCACCCGTCGTACTCGCCGCCGAGGTCGGCCTGCACCTCCACCCCCGGGCCCGCGCGGTGATGTTCCCGGCCCTGGGCGCCTACGTGGGCGGCGACATCGTCGCCGGCATGCTCGCCACGGGGATGGATCGCGACAAGCGCACCCGGTTGTTCATCGACGTCGGCACCAACTGCGAGATCGTGCTCAGCAACGGCGACACCATCCTGTCCACGGCGGCCCCGGCCGGACCGGCGTTCGAGGGAGGTGCCATCCGCTGCGGCATGCGTGCCGCCGAGGGGGCGATCGAGGTCGTCCGGCTCGACCCCGGCGGCACCGAGGAGACGGGCGTCGTGCTGCAGGTGATCGGTGACGTCACCCCCAAGGGACTGTGCGGTTCGGGGCTCGTCGACGCGGTCTCGGAGATGGTCCGCGTCGGCCTGCTGGACGGCAGCGGACGCTTCGTCCCCGAGGACCAGGCGGTTGCCAAGGCTCCCGGGCTGGCGAACCGCTTCGTCAAGATCGGTGAGGAGCGGGTCTTCCTGCTCTACCGTCCGGCTCCCGACAGCGACGCCAGCGAGAGCGTCTACCTCTCGCAGCGCGACGTGCGGGAGCTCCAGTTCGGCAAGGCCGCGATCGCGACCGGGTGGACGCTGCTGCTCGAGGAGCTCGGTCTCGAGCACGACGACATCCAGCAGGTGCTGCTCGCCGGCTCGTTCGGCTCCTACCTCTCGCCGGCCTCGGCGGTCCGCATCGGCCTGGTGCCGAAGCTGCCGGTGCTGCGCATCGTCTCGGCCGGCAACGTCGCGGGCGAAGGGGCGAAGATGGCCCTGCTGTCGCTGCGGGAACGCGTCGGCGCCGAGGCGCTGCTGGAGGAGGTGAAGTATGTCGAGCTCTCCGACCGCCCCGACTTCAACGACAAGTTCGTCGACCAGCTCTCCTTCCCCGGCGTCGGTTGAGGAGCGAGGCACGCTCGCCTCGACGCCTCGCGCCGACCGCACGGCCCTGATCGCCTGTGGTGCGATCGCCCAGCCCGCTGCCGGCATCGTGGAGCAGCGAGGGTGGGACGTCGACGTGCACCCGCTCCCGCCGCTGCTGCACAACCAGCCCCAGAGGATCGCCGGCGAGGTCGAGCAGCTCGCGCTGACGCTGCGGGCGTCGTACGCCCGGGTCGCCGTGGGGTACGCCGACTGTGGCACCTACGGCGCCCTCGACGAGGTCTGCGAGCGGCTCGGGCTGCGCCGGCTCGAGGGGCTGCACTGCTACGACCTCTACGCCGGGGCCAGCCGGATCGAGGAATTTTTCGCCGACCAGCCCGGCACCTACGTCCTCACCGACTTCCTGGTGAGGTCCTTCGCCCGCACGGTGGTGAACGAGCTCGGCCTGGACCGCTACCCGGAGCTGCGCGAGGAGTACTTCCGGCACTACACCCGCGTCGTCTGGCTCGCCCAGGAGCAGACGCCCGAGCTGCTTGCCGGGGCCGAGGAGGCCGCCGCCAGGATCGGGCTGCCGCTGACCGTCGTACCCACGGGTCACGGGGGCCTCGAACGCTCCCTGGCCGACCTGCTCGCCGGCTAGCGCGGCGCGGCTTGGTCGCGTGGCAGACCTGGTGCGGCCAGCCTCATCCGTCCTGGTCGCCATCGCCGCCGACCCCGATCACCTCCCGCGGGACGTCATGCGGGCTGGTTGTCCGGGCGAACAGGACCTATGACGTCCGGGCGCGCGCAAGACGCTCGAGGCGCTGATCCGCTAGCCGGCCACCTCGGCCAGCAGCTGCTGGCGCCACTCCTCGGTGGCGGCGATCTGGTTGAAGGTGAAGACGTGCAGACCCTCGACCAGGGACTCCGGCTTCATCGCGACGGTGGCGCACTCCTCCAGGAACTTCTGGCCGGTCCACCCGCCCGGGGCGGCGAGCTTGGCGAAGAACCCGGCGTTCTTGGACAGGAACCGGGTGGACTCACCGACGCCGATCTTGGTCGCCATCGTGAGCAGCTTGGCCCGGTCGATCGGGCCGGGCATCCCGAGCAGCAGCGGCATGGTGATGCCCCGGGCACGCATGCGCTCCACCCAGGACTTCACCGCGCCGGCGTCGAAGGTGAGGTTGCTGACGACGTGCGTCGCGTGCCGGCGCTTGTCCCACATCGCCTGCACGGTGAGGTCGTCGGTGATCTTGGGGTGGGTCTCGGGGTAGCCGGCGATGCCGACGTGGCTGAACGGCTTCTCGAGCCGGTGCAGGTCCTCGAGCAGGCTGAACGAGTCGGGGTAGACCCCCACCGGGTCGGCGTCACCGCCGGGCACGAAGACGCCGGTGATCCCGGCCTCGCCGAGCCGGGCGCGGATCTCCTCCACCTCGTGGAAGTCGTGGACCATCCGTGCGGCGAGGTGGGGTACGGCGGTGTAGCCGGCCCTGGACAGCGACTCCGCGAGCGCCAGCGTCGCCTCGAGACCCTTGGAGGCCGAAGCGGTCACCGTGACGGCGATGTCCTGCGGCACCGAGGCGAGCACCTTGTCCTCGGTCGTCGCGGTGGGCAGCACCTCGTAGCGGGCGTTCTCGAGCAGGCGCTGGATGGCCTGGTTCCTGGTCTGGCGGCCCCGGTGGACTTTGTTGCGCATGATGAGACTCGTTTCGTGATACGCACCACTGATGCCTCAGGCTACGTCCCCTGCACACCTCCCCACAAGACGCTGAGCGGGCAGTTCTCGCACGCACAGCAGCGCTGACCGGGCAGTTCTGTCACGCCCTGCGTGACAGAACTGCCCGGTCAGCGGACTGGTGCGTGCGAGAACTGCCCGGTCGGCGGACTACCAGATGCGGACGCGGTCCTCGGGGTCGAGCCAAAGGCCGTCACCGGGCTCGGTCGCGAAGGCCCGGTGGAACTCCTCGAGGTTGCGGGCGATGTTGGCGCGGAACTCCGGCGGGCTGTGCGGGTCGGTCGTCAAGAACTGCTGCGAGAGCTCCTTGCGACGCTTGGTCCGCCAGACGTAGGCCCAGCTGAGGAACAGCCGCTGCTCGCCCGTCAGGTCGTCGCGGATCGGCATCTCCTCGCCCTCGAGCGAGATCAGGTAGGCCTTGTGCGCGATGGTCAGCCCGCCGAGGTCACCGATGTTCTCACCGACCGTCAGCGCGCCGTTCACGTGCTCGCCGGGGAGGTCGCGCGGCTCGAACACGTCGTACTGCTCGATCAGCGCCTTGCTCTTGACCTCGAAGGCCGCCTTGTCCTCGGCGGTCCACCAGTCGTTGAGGTTGCCGAGGCCGTCGTACTGCGCGCCCTGGTCGTCGAAGCCGTGCCCGACCTCGTGACCGATGACCGCACCGATGCCGCCGTAGTTCTCGGCCGGGTCGGCGTCGGCGTCGAAGAAGGGCTTCTGCAGGATGCCGGCGGGGAAGCAGATCTCGTTGGTGCCGGGGTTGTAGTAGGCGTTCACCGTCTGCGGCAGCATGAACCACTCGTCGCGGTCGACCGGCGCGCCGATCTTGTTCAGCTCGCGGTCGGTCTCGAAGGCGGTGGCGGCCAGCACGTTGTCGACCAGGCTGTCCGCGCTGACCGGAAGCGCGGAGTAGTCGCGGAACTTCTCCGGGTAGCCGATCTTCGGCCGGAAGGTGTCGAGCTTCTCGAACGCGCGCTGCTTGGTCTCCTCGC
>JBKJON010000212.1:0-8892 GCA_046595715.1 Marmoricola sp. | reverse complement strand
AGGTGTCGGCAAACTCGCTGCGCCATAAGAAGGGGCTGCACAGGGGGTGCTCGGTGGTCGGGATGCGGCCGACCAGGGCCCACTTGACCGCGGTCGTCACGGTGGCAGCGACCGCTCCGGCGACCATCAGGACCGGTCCGGCGGCCAGCAGAACCAGCCACGCCTGAGCGCTGTCGAGGAGCAGCTCGAGGCCGACCACCACCCCGAGGGTGAGGGCGACGGAGACGACGACGGCCAGGACTCGACACAGCTCGACGAGGCCACGTGCCACCCGCAGTCGTCGCGGCGGGGAGTAGGTCCGGCTGTCGTCGCCGCTTCCGGTGGGACGCCGCAGCAGCACCGGAGGGCTGCCGAGCCAGGACGATCCCGCCTTGGCCTCCTTCTTGCTGGGTGCCGCCGACAGCACCGCCACCAGCGACTTCTTGGGCACCTTGCGCCCGGGTGCCGTCATCCCGGAGTTGCCGACGAAGGCACGCTTGCCGATCTTGGTGCGCTCCACGCGCAGCCATCCGCCACCCAGCTCGTAGCTGCCGATGAGCGTGTCGTCGGCCAGGAACGCCTCGTCGTTGATGCTCGTGAGCTTCGGGATCAGCAGCACCGTGGACGCCTCGACGCGGCGTCCGACCCGGGCGCCGAGGAGGCGGAGCCAGACCGGCGTCAGGGCGCTGGCGTACAGCGGGAACAGCCAGGTGCGCGCCTCGTCGAGCACCTTCATCGTCGCCCATGACTGCCACGCCGACCGGCTGTGGATCGGGAAGGCGCCGGGGGCCAGGCCCACGCCGAGCAGCCGCACCACGACAGCGACCAGGAAGGCGAGGACGATGAGTCCCACCACCGTGGACAGCGGCAGCAGGAAGATCAGCACGCCAGCGGCCTCACCGATGGACTCCGTGCCACGCAGCCACGGCAGGGCCACCGCAAAGCCTGCACCGACAGCGAGGAGCGGAAGCAGGGAGATCAGGGTGGCCGCGCCGGCGTAGGCCAGCACCCACCCGGGACGGTACGACGGTCGGCTGCCCGACCACGGGCCTCGTGCCTGACCCACCGGCTCGGCCGGGGACCCGCTCCAGAACTCTCCGGGGGCGACCGTGCCGATGACGGCCGAACCCGGCGCCACCTCAGCACCGCGCCCGACCACGGCACCTGGCCCGAGCGTGCTGCGGGTGCCGACCCGTGCGTCCGCGCCCACCTCGACGCGGCCGATGTGCAGGACGTCCCCGTCCAGCCAGTGACCGCTGAGGTCCACCTCCGGCTCGACCGAGCAGCCGTCGCCGAGGGAGAGCAGGCCGGTCACGGGCGGGAGGGAGTGCAGGTCGACCTGCCGTCCGATGCGGGCACCCAGCGCTCGCGCGTAGGTCGGCATCCATGCTGCTCCGGCCAGGTTCGCGGCTCCCAGCTCGTCGGCGAGGCGTTCGGCCAGCCAGAGGCGCAGATGTGTCTTGCCACCGCGTGGGTAGTCACCGGGGACGACCTGCCGGAGCAGGAAGCGGGCACCGGCGGCGCTCAGTGCCATCCGTCCCGGCGCCGAGACGAGCGTCACCCAGCCGGCGAGGACCCACCACCAGGAGACGTTCGGCAGGTAGTCGAGCCCGAGGACGGCACCCGCCACGTTGCTTCCCGCGACCACCCAGGTCAGCCACCGCAGTCCGGAGATCATGCGCAGCGGCACCGTGAACACCATCTGGCCGATCTGCGTCTTGGAGGGGGTCGGCCGGACCCTGCGGTTCCGCTGCGCTGCCGGTGCCGACATGCCGTCCAGCATCCGGGCCAGGGCC
Source organism: Marmoricola sp. (assembly GCA_046595715.1). Lineage (GTDB taxonomy): Bacteria > Actinomycetota > Actinomycetes > Propionibacteriales > Nocardioidaceae > Marmoricola. Next base: position 7,117 of record JBKJON010000212.1, on the reverse strand, counting down.
CGGACGGTCGGGTTCTCGTAGAGGTCGGCGACGGTCACCTCGGGATGGCGGGCGCGCAGCCGGGAGACCATCTGGGCCGCCGTCAGGCTGCCACCGCCCAGGTCGAAGAAGTCGTCCTCGTCGTCCGTGACGACCGCGCCCACCACGTCGAGCCAGAGCTCGGCCACCCACGCCGCGGTTCCCTGGAGCGTGGCCGATCGCTGCGCGACCGTTCCGGTGGTCACCAGCGGCCACGGGAGGGCGTCCCGGTCGATCTTTCCCGAGGTCCGGGTCGGCAGCGACGCGACGACCGCCAGCCGGGGCACGAGGGCCGCGGGCATGCCCTGTCGCAGCGTGCGCATGGCCGCGCCGGAGTCGAACCCGTCCGTGACCGAGACGTAGCCGACGAGGATCTGGTTGCCTGCTCCGCTCGTTCGGACCGCCGCCGCGGCGCTCACGACACCGGACAGGGAGAGCAGGGCGTTGTCCACCTCGCCGAGCTCGATCCGCCGTCCGCCCAGCTTGACCTGGTCGTCCCCCCGTCCGGCGAAGACCAGTCCGGCCTCGTCGTAGACCACCCGGTCGCCGCTGCGGTAGGCCCGGGGCCAGCCCAGAGAGGGCAGGGCTGCGTACTTCTCGGCGTCCTTGTCCTGGTCGAGGTACCGCGCCAGCCCGACCCCTCCGATGATCAGCTCTCCCACCTCACCGGGCGCGACGTGCTCACCGTGCTCGTCGACCACGGCGAGGTCCCAGCCGTCGAGCGGCAGGCCGATCCGGACGGGTCCCACGCCGTCCAGCGGGGCGCCGCAGGCCACGACTGTCGCCTCGGTGGGCCCGTAGGTGTTCCAGAGCTCGCGGCCGGGTCCGGCCAGCCGGGTGCCGATCTCCGGCGGGCAGGCCTCCCCACCCATGATCAGCAGGCGTACGCCGGCCAGCGACTCGGTCGGCCACAGGGCGACGAGGGTCGGCACCGTGGAGACCACGGTGATGCCGTTGGCGACCAGCCAGGGCCCGACCTCCACCCCGCTGCGCACCAGCGACCGCGGAGCCGGCACGAGGCAGCCGCCATGAGCCCACGCCAGCCACATCTCCTCGCACGACGCGTCGAAGGCCAATGACAGTCCCGCCATCACCCGGTCATCCTCACCGAGGGGCGCGTGCTGGAGGAACATCCGCGACTCCGCGTCGACGAAGGCTGCGGCCGAGCGGTGGGAGACCGCGACTCCTTTGGGGGTTCCGGTCGATCCCGAGGTGAAGATGATCCAGGCGTCGTCGTTGGGTCCGGGCTCGTGGTGCTCACGCGACTCGTCCCGCAGGCCTCGCTCGGAGATCACCAGGCTGTTGCCCACGACCGCGGCCACTCCTGCCTCCCCGAACACCAGGCGCGCGCGCTCGTCGGGGTCGTCGGCGTCCACGGGGACGTAGGCCGCCCCGGCCAGCAGGATGCCCATGATGGCGACGTAGAGGTCGGTCGTGCCGGACTTGATCCGCACCCCGACTCGATCCCCCTGGCCCACGCCCAGCAGGTTCAGCGAGGCGGCCAGCTCGGCGGCGGCCACACTGAACTCGGTGTAGGTCAGCCGGGAGGCGCCGCTGTCGAGAGCCAGGGCCTCCGGATGGTCCTCGACCGTGGCCCGGAAGACGTCGACCAGCGTGCGGACCGGTGGCGCCATCGCGGCGCGAAGGAGGGTCAACGCCCAGGTCGACTCGGGAAGGCGGCAGGCATACCTGCAGTGTGACGCCCCGAGCTGAACGGGAGGTGGACGACGTTCGCCCACCTGATCGGTGACCTCGACCAGGGGCGGCTGGCACGGTTGGCCCAGAGTTCACCTCGATGGGCCATGCTCGTCACGAGTCCGATCACCAGTCCGATCACCAGGCCCGAGACCCGGCCCGCCACCAGGAGGCCCAGATGACGAGCGCCCGCCAGATCCCAGAGGCACCACATCCCGGGGAGAACCTGGTCGGTTGGCACGTGGAGCAGGAGTCCGACGACTCCGTCGACGACCGCCGCCTGATCGGTCCGGACGGAACCGCCATCGAGACCTGGCGCGAGGGCTACCCCTACGACGAGCGGATGACCCGCGACGAGTACGAGGAGAGCAAGCGCTCGCTGCAGATCGAGCTGCTCAAGATGCAGAGCTGGATCAAGGAGACCGGCCAGAAGGTCGTGCTCGTCTTCGAGGGGCGTGACGCGGCCGGCAAGGGCGGCACCATCAAGCGGTTCACCGAGCACCTCAACCCTCGTGGCGCCCGCGTCGTCGCCCTCGAGCGGCCGACGGAGCGTGAGGAGAACCAGTGGTACTTCCAGCGCTACGTGCAGCACCTGCCGACGTCCGGTGAGATCGTCTTCTTCGACCGGTCCTGGTACAACCGTGCCGGAGTGGAGCGGGTGATGCGCTTCTGCACCCAGGCGCAGTACACCGAGTTCATGCGACAGGCGCCCGAGTTCGAGCGGATGCTGGTGCGCAGCGACACCCACCTGATCAAGTTCTGGTTCTCGGTCTCCAAGGCCGAGCAGCGCACCCGGTTCGTGGCACGGCAGGTGGACCCCGTCCGCCGCTGGAAGCTGAGCCCGATGGACCTGGCCTCCCTCGACAAGTGGGACGCCTACACCGAGGCCAAGGAGGCGATGTTCTTCTACACCGACACCGCGGCCGCCCCCTGGACCGTGCTGAAGAGCAATGACAAGAAGCGCGCGAGGATCGCCGCCCTGCGCCACGTGCTGCACACCCTCGACTACGACGACAAGGACACCGACGTCGTGGGTGAGCCGGATGCCCTGATCCTCGGGCCCGCGAAGAGCGTCTACGAGTCGGACGAGCACCCGGACCGTCGGTTCCCCCGCCTCTGACCAGCTGTTCACCTGCCCACCCCAGGACTTCACACGACACGGAATCCGGCGTCGTCGACCATTCATCGGCGCGGCCCACCGTGGAGGCATGCGAGTCGCCATCGTGACCGAGTCCTTCCTTCCCCACGTCAACGGCGTCACCAACACCGTGCGTCACGTCGCCGAGCATCTCCAGCGCACCGGGCACCAGGTGCTCGTCATCGCGCCCGGCCCGGGTCCGACCAGCCATGACGGCATCCGCGTCGTGCGGGTGAGGTCCCTTCCTCTGCCCGGCTACCGGTCGTTCTCGCTGGGACTGCCCGACCCCGCCGTCGAACGCGCGATCACCGAGTTCGCCCCGGACGTCGTGCACCTCGCGTCCCCTGTCATGCTCGGCGCGGTCGGCCTCCGAGCCGCCCGGCGTCTGGGCATCCCGGTCGTCGCGGTCTACCAGACGGACATCGGCGCCTTCGCCCGTCAGTACGGCGTGCGCGCGCTGCCGGTGATCGAGAGATGGGTGGCCCGGATCCACCGACGCTGCTCGCGCAACCTGGTCCCCTCGACGAGCTCGCGCACGCAGCTGGAGGCGCTGGGTGTCCCCGACCTCCATGTGTGGCGGCGAGGCGTGTCCCTCGACCTCTTCGGCCCTGACCATCGCAGCGAGGACCTGCACAGCGAGTTCACCAGCGGCCGGGACCGGGTCGTCATCGGGTACGTCGGCCGGCTGGCCGCCGAGAAGCAGGTGCGTCGACTCGTCGAGCTGGACGGCATCTCCGGCAGCCGCCTGGTGATCATCGGCGACGGCCCACTCCGTCACTGGCTGGAGCAACGGCTCCCGACCGCGACGTTCACCGGGATGCTGGGCGGGACGGGGCTCGCGACGGCCTTCGCCACCCTCGACGTCTTCGTCCACCCGGGCGAGGCCGAGACCTTCTGCCAGACCGTGCAGGAGGCGCAGGCCAGCGGCGTGGCCGTGGTGGCCCCGGCCGCCGGAGGACCACTCGACCTCGTCGACCACGGGCAGACCGGCCTCCTCTACGACCCGGGCGATCCCGGCTCCCTGCGCCGCACGGTCGAGCACCTGGTCGACGACCAGGCGCTCCGGCGCTGCCTGGTCCGGCAGGCCCGGTCCAGGGTCGCCGGCCTGACGTGGTCACGGGTCGTCGACGAGCTGGTCGAGGTGCACTACGCCGCGGTCCTGGCCCCGGCCGACCGGGGGCTGGTGGCATGAGGCTCACCGTGATCGGTACGGGCTACCTCGGTGCCACGCACGCCGCCTGCCTGGCGGAGATGGGGTTCGAGGTGCTCGGCGTGGACAGCGACCCCGAGAAGATCGAGCTGCTGTCCCACGGGATCGTGCCCTTCGCCGAGCCGGGGCTCGGTGCGCTCCTCGAGCACCACACCCGCAGTGGCCGTCTCCGGTTCACCATCGATCTGGCCGAGGCGGCCTCGTTCGCCGACGTGCACTTCGTGTGCGTCGGCACACCGCAGGTCACCGACGGGCAGGCGGCCGAGCTGAGCGCCGTACGCGCCGTCGTGCACGGGCTCGCGGCCCACGCCTCCCGGGACTTCCTGGTGATCGGCAAGTCCACCGTCCCTGTCGGCACGGCCCAGCAGCTCGCGCTCGAGCTCGCCGCTCGCGTAGCCCCGAACGTCACCGCCACGGTCGCCTGGAACCCCGAGTTCCTCCGCGAGGGACACGGGGTCCAGGACACGCTGAATCCCGACCGACTCGTCTTCGGGGTCTCGACCCCGGAGGCGGAGCGGACCCTGCGGACGGTCTATGCCGAGCCCATTGCCTCCGGCGTCCCGGTCCACGTCACCGACGTCGCCACGGCCGAGCTGGCCAAGGTCGCGGCCAACACCTTCCTGGCCACGAAGATCTCGTTCATCAACGCCATGGCGGAGGTCAGCGACGCAGCCGGGGCCGACGTCGTCGCTCTCGCCGACATCCTCGGCGACGACTCGAGGATCGGTCGTCGGTTCCTGGATGCGGGCATCGGTTTCGGTGGAGGCTGCCTGCCCAAGGACATCCGCGCCCTCGGGGCCAGGGCGACGGCCCTGGGCGTCACCTCGGTGGCCCGGCTGGTCCAGGAGGTCGACGCCATCAACCTCCTGGCCCGGGCCAGACCGGTGTCGCTCGCGCACGAGATGCTGGGTGACCTGCACGGGCAGCGGATCGCGGTCCTCGGGGCCGCCTTCAAGCCACTCTCCGACGACGTCCGTGACTCCCCCGCGCTCGACATCGCCGGCCGGCTGCACGAGCACGGCGCCCTGGTCCGCGTCTACGACCCGCAGGCGAGCGTGAACGCACGGTCCGTCGTGCCCGCGCTCGCCTATGTCGCCAGCGCGGAGGCGGCGCTGGCCGGCGCGCACCTGGTGATGCACCTCACCGACTGGCCGGAGTTCGCCGAGATCGACCCCGCTGTGGCGGGTCGCCTCGTCAGCCGCCGCCGGATCATCGACGGCCGGAACCGGCTCGATGCGGGCGCATGGCGCCACGCAGGCTGGTCGTTCCGGGGCATCGGTCGCGGTGCGAGTGCTCACAGGGCCACGCCGGACCTCGTAGCGGGTCCTGCATGAGGATGCGGTCCCTCCCCCGCAGGCTCGCTCCTGGGACGATGCTCGTGGGTGGCGTCGCCCTGCTCGCGGTGGGCTCGCGGGGCCTGTTGCAGCGCCAGGCCCACATCGCACGGCGAGTGATCGGCAAGCCTCTCGGCGAGGACGCCCACCAGGCCGACAAGGTCTACCGCAAGAAGAACGGCGACCCGATCGACCTGCTCCTGCTCGGCGACTCCATGGCTGCCGGACTCGGGGCCGACCGCCCCAAACGGACCTTGGGTGCGCAGCTGTCGAAGCGGCTGGCCGACCGCACCAACCGTGCGGTACGTCTGCGCACGGCCGCGATCGTGGGATCCGAGACCTCGATGCTGCGTTCCCAGATCGCCGGTCTTCCGACGCACTACCGCCCGGACGTCACGATCATCATCGTCGGCGGGAACGACGTCACCCACCGGGTCAGGACGTCGGCCTCGTGCGACCACCTCGCCTCGGCCGTCACCACCTTGCAGGTCGGTGGCTCACAGGTCGTGGTCGGCACCTGCCCCGACCTCAGCGCCCTGGTGGCGGTCCCCCAGCCGCTGCGGACGATCCTCGGAGTCGCCTCGCGGCAGCTGGCCAACGCGCAACGGGAGGCCGTGACCGCGATCGGTGCCCGCGCGGTCTCGCTCGGCGAGGTCGTCGGCCCCTTCTTCGTGGCCGAGCCGGATCGGATGTTCGCCGTCGACCGGTTCCATCCCTCGAGCGCCGGCTACCGGCGTACGGCGAAGGCGTTGCTGCCCAGCGTGCTCGCCGCCCTCGGTGACCGGGCACCGCTCCCGTTCGGACACCACGAGCCGCCACTGGGGCGGCAACGTTCGAGGGTTGGAGCTGATGACCGTCCCCGTCTCCGGCCTGGGTCTGCGGCGTGCCGACCAACGTAGCGAGCCGGAGGTGTCCTGGACGATGACCCAGTCGATCCGCCGACGCAGCCAACCGGAGGCTCGACCGGCGCCAGGAACCAGTCGGGGCTGTAGACCAGGGCGAAGTCGATCGCCAGCATGCGAGCCAGTTCGGTGGGACCGGCACATGCCCCACCGAGCGACACCTGGGCGTCGAGGTCGAGCGAGTGCCAGGAGACCGGTGCCGTAGTGCTCCGCGCGCGGAGCACGACCTCTGCTTCCGACGGTTCTGGCACGTCGGGGTCCGCCGCAGGAGTGGTCCCGCGATCGAGAAGGCGTATTCCAGCCGCTTCCTGTCCATGTGTCGGGGACGCTCGTCCCCGCCTCGGTGCCACCCCGCTCGTTCTCGAGCTCCTGCCAGGCCTCCAGAGTCGCCTTGACCTCGGTCGGAGACGCAACCCAGCTGGTCTAGGAGCTTCCCCCGGGACCAGACCCTGCGCTTCCATGTCCCGCCAGGTACGTCGCGATCAGCGCGCCGAGCGTCGGGAGGTGGTAGCCGCCTTCCTGCACGACGACGGCCGGCAACCCCGTCCCACCGAGCGCCGCACCGTCCCGGGTCACCAGCAGCGGGCTCTCCGGGTCGTCCGCGGCGGCGTCGACGCCCAGGGAGACGACCGGGGCGGAACAGCCAGCCGCGACCACCCACTCGACCAGGTCGTCGACGGCGTCGACCCAACGGTCGTCCCCCGTGTCCTCGTCCAGTGGCAGTTCCTGGTCGCTCCCCCGACGCCCCTGTCGATCACCGTGCACGACGGCTCGCTCGACCTGCCGCTGCGCACGATCGAGACCCAACCCGCACCCACGT
>JBKJON010000202.1:0-6277 GCA_046595715.1 Marmoricola sp. | reverse complement strand
CACACGCCCCAGGACCGCCGCAAGCTGCTGCCGATCTCGCCGGCCGAGCGCGTGGACGCCCCCGCCTACCAGCCCGGACACGGTGAGCGACGACGACTCGACGCGGGCCCGATGGCCCCGCTCAAGCTCGCCTCCGGCTGTGACCGTCGCTGCACGTTCTGCGCGATCCCCATGTTCCGGGGATCGTTCGTCTCCCGCCGACCCTCGGACGTGCTCATGGAGGGACGCTGGCTGGCCGAGCAGGGTGCGCGCGAGCTGTTCCTGGTGAGCGAGAACTCCACGTCCTACGGCAAGGACCTCGGCGACCTCAGGCTGCTGGAGACGTTGCTCCCCGAGCTCGCGTCCATCGACGGCGTCGAGCGGGTGCGGGTCTCCTACCTCCAGCCGGCCGAGACCCGGCCTGGCCTGGTCACGGCGATCGCCCGCACCCCGGGGGTCGCGGCCTACTACGACCTGTCCTTCCAGCACGCGTCCCACCCGGTGCTGCGACGCATGCGCCGCTTCGGCGACTCCGAGCAGTTCCTCGGCCTGCTCGACCAGGCGCGCTCGCAGGCCCCGGAGGCCGGCGCCCGCTCCAATTTCATCGTCGGGTTCCCGGGGGAGACCGAGCACGACCTGGAGGTCCTGTGCGACTTCCTCACCGAGGCCAGGCTCGACGCCATCGGCATCTTCGGCTACTCCGACGAGGACGGCACGGAGGCTGAGAGCTTCGAGGGCAAGCTGGACGGGGACGAGATCAGCGAGCGGGTCGCCCACGTCACGGATCTCGCCGAGGAGCTCACCGCCCAGCGTGCCGAGGAGCGGGTCGGTGAACGGGTCGTCGTGCTCGTGGAGTCACTGGAGGACGAGGACGGCGAGCCGGTGGCCGAGGGGCGCGCGGCCCACCAGGGGCCAGAGGTGGATGGCTCCACGGTGCTTCAGGCCGTGGCGCCCGGCACCCGGGTGGGTGACATGATCGCCGCGCGGGTCGTCGCCTCCGACGGGGTCGACCTGATCGCGGAAGTGGAGGAGGGTCGATGAGCCAGTCTGAGTCCGCACAACCCCAGGTGAGCAACTGGAACGTTCCGAACGCCCTGACCACCCTGCGCCTGGTGATGGTGCCCTTCTTCGGCTGGGCGCTGCTGCACGACGGCGGCGAGAGCATGCCGTGGCGCTGGGTCGCCTGGGCCCTGTTCGGCATCGCGATGATCACCGACAAGATCGACGGCGACATCGCCCGCAAGCACAACCTGATCACGAACTTCGGCAAGATCGCCGACCCCATCGCCGACAAGGCGATGACCGGCATGGCCTTCATCGGGCTCGCGATCATCCACGACTTCATGCCGGAGTGGCTGTGGTGGACCATCACCGTCGTGGTCCTGGCCCGCGAGTGGTCGGTCACCTTCGCCCGGCTCTCCATCGCCAAGGACGTGGTGATGCCGGCCAAGCAGAGCGGGAAGGTCAAGACGGTGATGCAGGTCGTCGCGCTGGGCGGCTTCGTCGCGCCGTTCGGTCGCCTCACCGGCAGCCTCGAGGTCGTCGGCGACCTGTTGTGGTGGGCGTCGGCGGTGGCCATGGCCGTCGCGGTGGTGCTGACCCTGACCTCGGGCCTCGAGTTCGCCCGCGACATCGTCCGGCACCGGCGCGAGGCGCCCGTCCGGTCCTGACCCGTCTCAGCCCTTCTGGCGGTCCCGGTAGGCGCGCACGTTCTCGCGGTTCCCGCAGCCGGACTCGCAGAACCTGCGGGAGCGGTTGCGGGAGAGGTCCACGACCACGTCGTCGCAGTCCTCGGCCGCGCAGTTCTTCAGCCGGTCGAGCTCACCGCTGCGGATGACGTCGGTGAACGCCATCGCCGCCTCGACGACCATCCGGGTGGCCAGCGGAGCGTTCTCGGGGACGGCGTGGATGTGCCAGCCGAGGTCGTCGTGGTCCACGAGCTGGGGGAGTGCGCTGGCCCGGGTGAGGATGGCGTTCACCGCGGGGACCAGGGCCGCCTCGTCGAGAGACCACAGGTCGCGTAGGAGGGGTCGCAGGGCGCGCACGTCGTCGAGCTCGGCCTCGTTTCCCTGGCGCCCGCCCGACCAGCCCTGGTCATCGAGGAACTGCACGAGGTCCTCGGGCGTGCGCAGGGTGTCCTCGCCAGCGCCCGCGCCCGGGTCGGTGTTGACCAGCGCCGCGGCCGCGTTCAGCGCAGCTTCGGTGTCATGGGCAAAAGTCACGTTGACTCCTGACGTCGCATATCCCTAGAGTAACTGGTGTCCATTACTTTTGCTCCTGACAGGCGATGTCCCCATGTCTACGCGTTCCACGAGTGCCGGCATCTTGGTGGCGCTGCTCTCTGCGGCCACCTTCGCGACCTCCGGCTCGTTTGCCAAGCCCCTGCTCGAGTCCGGGTGGACACCGGGTTCGGTGGTGTTCCTCCGGATCGCAGGAGCGGCGCTGGTCCTGCTGGTGCCCGCGCTCCGGACGCTGGGCGGTCGGTGGCAGCTGCTGCGGCACGGATGGAAGCAGCTTGTGGCCTACGGCGTGGTCGCGATGGCCGTGCCCCAGCTGGCCTTCTTCTACGCCGTGCAGCACCTCTCGGTGGGCGTGGCCCTGCTGCTGGAGTACCTCGGACTGGTGCTCGTCGTGGCCTGGCAGTGTCTGGTGGCCAGGCGACTGCCTCGACTCCCGACCGTCGCGGGCATCGTGCTCGCCGTCCTGGGGCTGGTGCTCGTGCTCGACGTGTTCGGCGGCGTCACCGTCGACGGGATCGGCGTGCTGTGGGGCCTGATCGCGGCCGTCGGCCTGGGGGCCTAGTTCCTGATCTCGGGCCATGCCGCCGAGCAGCCGCTACCGCCCCTGGTGCTGGCTGGCGGGGGGATGTTCGTGGCGTCCGTGCTCTTCGCCGTCTCGGGGCTGACCGGCGTGCTGCCGATGGCCTTCAGCAGCGTCCCGGTCGAGCTGGCGGGCTTCTCCACCCCCTGGTGGGCCATGGTGGCCGAGCTGGCGATCCTCGCGGCCGCGACGCCCTACGTCACCGGCATCATCGCGACGAGGGTGCTCGGCGCGAAGCTGGCCTCGTTCGTGGGGCTCTCCGAGGTGATGTTCGCGGTGCTGTTCGCGTGGGTGCTGCTCGGCGAGCTGCCGCATCCGGTGCAGCTCCTCGGCGGCCTCTTCATCCTGGCCGGCGTCGTCGCGGTCCGGTCCGAGGGTGAGGCCCCCGCCTCAGCGATTGAACCGGGACTGGCGGTCCGACCAGCGCACGTCGGCGATGGCGCGGTAGTGGCGCACGATTGGGTCGAGCTCCGAGGCGATGACGTCGTGATGGCGCAGGACCACGGTCGTGCTGTTGGCGCGGTGCAGGAGTACGGCCCAATGTGAGGTGCGCGGGTCGCCGACCACATCCACCGCCTGCAGGGCGTCGACGAGGTCGAAGCGCTCGGAGCCTGCCGAGTTGTGGACCGTGAGGACGCTGTTCTCGAGCGTGACCGACTGCGGGGTGCTGGCGATCACGATCGCCCAGAGGATCGCCAAGGCCGCGAGTCCGGTCGCTAGCGACACGAAGTCGTCCGAGGTGCGGCTCTGTGCGTAGCGGACGCCCAGGACCGAGGTGCCGAGGGCGGCCAGCGCCATCACGGCCCCGGCGAATGTGCGGGGGAGGTGACTGGCCCTCCACCTGGCGGTGGCGGGGATGGCGGCCGGGGCGACCTCGGCAGCCCGGCGGCGTGCGATCGGGGCTTCCAGGGCCTCCACCGGGGGCTCGACGTCGTCGTCGTGGGTGGGCTGCGACTGGGTGGGGATCTGGGGTGTGGCCGGGCGCCGGTGCGTGCCCGTGCTGGTGCCTGAGCTCTGCTGGCTGTTCTGGGCGCGGTGTCGCATGGCTGGAAGTCCCCCCGGATCATTCACGTGCACGGTGTGCGTCGATCACCTGGGCCGACCTGAACAGTGTGCGTCGGAATGGATGACTTGAGGCTTTACGACTGTTAAATCGCCTCTGTCGGACTAGACCACACTTCAACCATTTAGCGCGTTGTGCTAGCTCGGGCGATGTTCATCGCCGCCCCCACCAGGGCGAGGTGGGAGAAGGCCTGCGGGAAGTTGCCGGCCATGCGGTCGCCGGCGACGTCGTACTCCTCGCTGAGCAGCCCCACCTCGTTGCCGAGGGCCACCAGGCGGCCCATCAGGCCGACGGCATCCTCGTGCCGCCCGGCCAGCGCGTAGGCCGAGACCAGCCAGAACGAGCAGGCGAGGAAGGGGTGCTCGTCACCGCTGAGACCATCGATTCCCGACCTCGTGCGGTAGCGCAGCAGCAGGCCGTCATGCATCAGGTCGTTCTCGACCGCCTTGATGGTGCCGAGCATCTTCGGGTCGTCCCCGTCGATGAACCGGACCAGCGGCAGCACCAGCAGGGACGCGTCGACCTCGTCGGTCTCGTAGTGCTGGGTGAAGGTGTTCCGCTCGGCGTCGAAGCCGTGCTCCATGATCTCCTCGCGCACCTGGTCCCGGATCGCGCGCCACTCGTCGACCGGGCCGTGCAGGCCGTGCTGCTCGACGCCCTCGATGGCGCGGTCGAAAGCCGCCCAGACCATCACCCGGCTGTGGGTGAACCGACGCAGCGGCCCACGGATCTCCCACAGCCCGTTGTCAGGCTGGCGCCAGTTCTCCGCGAGCTCGTTGACCAGGGTGCGTTGCAAGCTCCAGCTGTCCCGCGTCTCGGTGACCCCGTGGTTGCGCGCCATCGACAGGGCACACATCACCTCGCCGAGGACGTCGCTCTGCCGCTGCTTGACGGCTCCGTTGCCGATCCGCACGGGGCGGGAGCCGGCGTAGCCGGCGAGATGGTCGAGCTCGCGCTCCGGCAGGTGGCGACCGCCCTCGACGGTGTACATCACCTGCATGTCTGCCGGGTCGCCGGCGATGGCCCGCAGCAGCCAGTCACGCCAGTGGTGGGCGTAGTCCGCGCGCCCGGCGGCCAGGAACGACTCCAGGCTGAGGGCTGCGTCGCGCAGCCAGCAGAAACGGTAGTCCCAGTTGCGCTCGCCACCGAAGTCCTCGGGCAGGGAGGTGGTGGCAGCAGCCACGATGCCACCGGTGTCGACGTGGGTCAGCCCGCGCAGCGTGACCAGGCTGCGCACCACGTCGGCGCGCCACGGGCCGTCGTACACACAGGCGTCGGCCCACCTCTGCTGCTCCTCCAGGGTGAACCCAAGACAGGCGTCGACGTCGACCGGGTCCGAGATCTTGCGGTAGGACGGGATCCAGGTGAGCGTGAAGTCCAGCGTCTCCCCGGCCCGCACGTCGAAGGTCTCCTCGTGGTGGCCGTCGACCGCCGGTGGCAGCCGAGGACCGGTGAGGATCAGCTTGTCGGGACCGGCCGTGGCGATGATGGCGGGCCGGCCGTCGATCTTCTCGCGGTGCACCCAGGGGCGGATCCGGCCGTAGTCGAAGCGCACCACCCAGCTGTGGCGGATCGAGACGGTCCCGCTCACGCCCTCGACGCGGCGTATGACGTCGGCCCTGCGGTCACCGGTCGGCATCAGCTCGGTGATCCGGACCTGCCCGTCGTCGGTGGTGAACGTCGTCTCCAGGACAGCGGTGTCGTCCACGTAGCGGCGAGTCGCCGTGTGCTTGCCCGAGGGGCCGATCAGCCAGTGGCCGTTCTCGTCGGTGCCCAGGAGGCCCGCGAAACAGGCGTGGGAGTCGAACTGCGGGAAGCAGAGCCAGTCCATGGAACCGTCGATGCCGATCAGGGCAGCGGTGTGCCCGTCACCGATGGCGGCGTAGTCCTCGATGGGTAGGGGCATGTAGGCACGTTAGCGTCGGCCCATGAGCCCGGACCCGATTGCCGCCCTACATCTGGCCCTGATGGACCGCGGCGAGACGGTGGGATGCGCGGAGTCGCTGACCGGAGGCGAGCTGGCCGCCATGCTCAGCGCCACCCCTGGGGCGTCCGCGACCTTCGTCGGCGGGGTCGTCAGCTATGCGACCGCCGTCAAGCGCAAGGTGCTCGGGGTCACCTCCGAGAACGTCGTCACCGCCGAGTGCGCCCAGCAGATGGCCTCGGGGGTGCGTGCCCTGCTGGGGGTGGACTGGGCGCTGTCCACGACCGGGGTCGCCGGGCCCGAGAAGCAGGAGGGCGAGGCCGTGGGGACCGTCTACCTCGGACTCGCCGGCCCCGGGAGCGTCCGCGCTGTCAGGCTCGCGCTCGAGGGGGACCGGGCCGCTATCAGGTCCGCGACGTGCACCGCCGCCGTGGGCCTGCTGCGCGCGGAGGTCTCCGATGGATGACCTGACGACCATCGCTGACCGGCTC
>JBKJON010000388.1:0-2916 GCA_046595715.1 Marmoricola sp. | reverse complement strand
ACCCCACAGGGCCCGGCCCGCCTGCACTCCACCCCTCCCCCGGCGCCGTGCCCTGGAGGCCCTGGCCAGGGCGCTCCCGCGCGAGGGCATCACGGTCGTGCGGGTCGAGCAACCGTGGCGCGTGGCAGGTCGCCGCATCGCCCCCGCGCCCAAGGCCCTCGACGAGGCGTTGGTCGCGGCGGTGGACCAGCTGCGCATCCGCACTCCGCTGGTGCTTGGTGGTCGCAGTGCCGGCGCGCGCAGCGCGGCACGCACAGTCCGCCACCTGGGCGCCTCGGCCTACCTCGGGCTGTCGTTCCCGCTGCACCCGCCGGGCAAGCCGGAGAAGTCGCGGGTCGAGGAGCTGCTCGGCGTCAGCGTGCCCTCACTGGTGGTGCAAGGGGAGCGCGACGCCATGGGCCTGCCCGAGGAGTTCCCGGGACACCTGCAGATCGCCGTCGTTCCCGAGGCCGACCACGGCCTCAAAGTGCCCGCGCGGGCGTCGGTCTCGCAGGAGGAGGCGATGCTCGTGGTGACCCAGGCGACGCTGGAGTTCATCGTCCGCGAGGTCACGGGGAATCCCACCAGTCCCTGAGGCGTTGTGGCCGACGTGACCTCGACCACGATGCAGGCTTCCTCCCCGAGGGAGCACCTCCGCGGCGGGCTGCCGCTGCGCGCGCTCCCGGTAGGCTGGGAGACGATGCCTGACCAGACCGATGTGACCGATGTGACCGAGCCGCTCGAGGAGTCTCCCGAGGAGCGCACCGCCCGGTTCGAGCGCGACGCCCTGCCGTTCCTTGACCAGCTCTACGCCGCTGCGATGCGGATGACGCGCAACCCCGCGGACGCCGAGGACCTGGTCCAGGAGACCTTCGCCAAGGCCTACGCCTCCTTCCACCAGTTCAAGCCCGGCACCAACCTCAAGGCCTGGCTCTACCGCATCCTCACCAACACGTTCATCAACAGCTATCGCAAGAAGCAGCGTCAACCGTTGACCTCCATGGACGAGCAGGTCGAGGACTGGCAGCTGCACCGTGCCGAGTCACACACCTCCGGCGGGCTGAAGTCCGCGGAGATGGAGGCGCTCGAGCACCTGCCCGACTCCGACGTGAAGGACGCCCTGTCCCAGCTGCCGGAGGACTTCCGTCTCGCGGTCTACCTCGCCGACGTCGAGGGATTCCCCTACAAGGAGATCGCCGAGATCATGGACACCCCCATCGGCACCGTGATGTCACGTCTGCACCGGGGTCGCCGTCAGCTCCGCGAGAAGCTCTCCGACTACGCCCGCGATCGTGGCCTGCGCGTGGAGACGGGAGCGGCCCGATGAGCCTCACCGACGGCCCCTGCGCAGGGGGCGGCAGCGACTGCGCCGAGATCCTGGCCCGCTTGGTCTTCTTCGTCGACAACGAGCTCGACGACGCCGACTGCGCCACCATCCAGCAGCACCTCGACGACTGCGGTCCCTGCCTCGCCGACTTCGACGTCGAGCGCTCGGTCAAGGCACTGGTCGCCCGCTCCTGCTGCGAGACGGCCCCCGAGGAGCTGCGCGAGCGTGTGCGGGTCTCGATCCGCCAGGTGCACCTGAGCGACGACGCGACCTCGGTCACCGTGACCGAGCGCGTCACCGTCACCGAGACGTCCCGCCGCCTGCGCTGACCCGTCGTGCGTCGGCCGTTCGGTCGAGCTCGGGGTGGCCGAACGACGGAGAGCGGTCTAGCCCGTTCGGAGGACCATGCGCCTGAGTCTCGGCGATCCTCGCCGAGCCTGACAGGCGGCGGGTTTCGGATTCCGGTCGCCGGGAAGGGCCCGCAAACCGCCGCAAAGCGACTGGGGCCATGGTCCCGGTTCGCCTCCAGGAAGAGGGGACCCGCTCTCTGAGCGCCCTCGACGGCCGGGAACGCCGCGCAGGATCATGCGGGTGTGCCGGCAGTTCCGCCGACCTGTCTTGTCCTCTGGGGAGGAATCCCAGCATGTCTCTCATCACCCGTCGATCACGCATGGTGGTCGCACTCGCCACCGGCACCCTCGTAGGGGCCGGGCTCTTCACCGCAAACATCGCCTTTGCCTCGCACTCCGAGGTCTCCCTGACCGGGAGCAACTTCGAGATCGACACCGATGCCAACCTCAAGCTTGACGACGCATCGCCGTCGATGGACTGGGCAAGCGTCACCCAGATCCGAAAGACGGACAGTCTCTCAGGAACCGGTGACGAGTCCTTCGGTCAGGGCACCAAGGAGGACACCGCGGTGCCCACGGTCGTCTCGGGTGGCATCCCGCCCAACAAGAGCGACCTGAAGGAGTTCGGGGTCTACCAGGAGGGCACGAGCAGCGCCGGCTTCCTCAACCTCTACTGGTCGCGCGTGCAAGACCCGAGCGGCACGACCAACATGGACTTCGAGTTCAACAAGAACAAGTGCGTCAAGGTCTCCGGCACCCCGACGTCGGACTCCGTGTGCAGCGCCAACGGCGTCACCCCGACGCGCAGCAGCGGTGACCTGCTGATCACCTACGACCTGTCCAACGGAGGCACCCACCCCACGCTCTCGTTGCGCACCTGGTCCGGCAGCGCCTGGGGCGCCCCGGACGAGCTCACCGCGAGCAACAAGGCCGCTGGTTCCCTCAACACCTCGGCCATCCCTGTCGGCGAGAGCGACGGTCTGGGCGCGCAGAGCGCACGTACCTTCGGCGAGGCGCAGATCGCCCTGTCCGAGGTGCTCGGCTCCGGCTGCGCGACCTTCGGGTCCGCGTACCTCAAGAGCCGCTCCTCCGACTCGTTCACTGCCGCAGTCAAGGACTTCGTCCCGCCGCAGGTCGTCAACGTGACCAACTGTGGCTCGGTGGACATCATCAAGACCGGCGGTGGCAGCAGGCTCAACGGCGCCACGTTCGTCCTCTACAACGACCTGGGAACCAGCGCGCAGCAGAGCCCGACCCAGA
>JBKJON010000241.1:0-2976 GCA_046595715.1 Marmoricola sp. | reverse complement strand
CAGCAACAGGCTCCAGCCGATCACCTTGCGGAAGATCTCGCCCTCCTGCCCGGCCATTCCGACAGCAGCGGCAGCGATCGCGAGGTTCTGCGGGCTGACCATCTTGCCGAGCACACCACCTGAGGAGTTGGCGGCTGCCATCAGAACCGGGTCGAGGCCAGCCTTGGCCGCGGCCTGCACCTGAAGGGCACCGAACAGCGAGTTCGAGGACGTGTCCGAGCCCGTCACCGCGACACCGATCCAGCCCAGGATCGGCGAGATGATCGCGAAGGCGGCACCGGTGCCCGCCAGCCACACACCCAGCGAGGCGGTCTGCCCGGACAGGTTCATCACGTAGGCCAGGGCCAGCACTGCCATCACGGTGATGATGGCCGAACGCAGCTCGACATAGGTCGCGCCGTAGGTCTCGAGGGCACGCGCAGGCTTGACCTTCAAGATCACCATGCTGATCAGGCCGGCGATGATCAGCAGCGTTCCCGCTGCGGGCAGCCAGTTGAGCTTGAACAGCGTGGCCACGGGGTCGCCTGCGGCGTTGGTGACGTCCAGCCCGGGCCACTCGAAGACGTGGGTGAAGGGCTCCTTGGCCAGGAAGTCGACAACGGCCGGGATGTTGGTGAGCGAGAAGATCACGATGATCACGAGGTACGGCGCATAGGCGCGGAGCACCTCGGACCGGGGGTCGACCTTCGGCCCGGAAGAACCTTCGGTTCCGCCGACGCCGGTCGCCGTACCGACGCCAGCCGCGGATGACTTCCTCGAGCGTGCCGGGGCGCTCTCGCGGGAGTCGACCTTGGTCTCGACAGTCCGCTCAGCGGTGAGCACCTCGGCCGGCTGCCAGACGCGCACCAACAGCACCAGGGAGCCCGCTGCGAGCAGTGAGGCGACGATGTCGGTCAGCTGGACCGAGATGTAGTTGGCCGTCACGAACTGGGCGATGGCGAAGACCGTGCCACTGAGCAGGGCCGGGATCCAGGTCTGGCGTACTCCGCGCCGACCGTCGACGATGAACACCAGGATGAGCGGGACCACGAGCGCCAGGATCGGCGTCTGGCGTCCGACCATCGAGCCGAGCGTGTGCAGCGCGTTGCCGTCGGACAGCCGGGGGTCGTCACTGACGCCTGCGGCGATCGGCGCCAGCGTGACGATCGGGATCGCCAGCGCGCCGAACGCGACCGGTGCCGTGTTGGCGACGAGCGCGACGGTGGCGGCCTTGACGGGCTTGAAGCCCAGCGACATCAGCATGACGACCGAGATCGCGACCGGTGTACCGAAACCGGCGAGAGCCTCCAGCAGCGCACCGAAGCAGAAGGCGATGATGATCGCCTGGATCCGCTGGTCGGAGCTGACCTTCTCGAAGGATCGCCGCAGCACCTCGAAGTGCCCCGAGGCCACGGTCAGGTTGTAGATCCAGACCGCGTTGATCACGATCCATAGGATCGGGAAGAAGCCGAAGAGGGCACCGTCGATGGCGGCGCTGATTCCCTGCCCGACCGGCATCCCGAACAGCACGACAGCCACCACGAGAGCCACCAGCAACGACACCACGCCGGAGACCCAGGCACGTATCTTCAGCCCGCCGAGCATGAGGAACAGCACGGCGAGCGGTAGGAGGGCGCACAGGGCGCTCAGGGCGAGCGAGTCGGCGACGGCTCGCGGATCTTGCTGGAACATCAGTACTCCCGGGGTTGAGGGATGGGCGGTGCAGGGATGAACGCCGTGGCTGGTGCGCCCTGGATCGAGGCGTCGAGAACCTCGATGGTGTGCGCCATCCCCATGGGGTGACCGGAACGCTCGATGGCGGAGGTGACCTGCATCAGGCAGCCGGGATTGGCTGTGACCAGCACCTGAGCACCGGTGGCGACGATGTTGGCCGCCTTCCGGTCGCCGAGCTCCTGCGCCGGCTCCGGGTTGAGGATGTTGTAGACGCCGGCCGAGCCGCAGCACAGCTCACCCTCGGCGATCTCCTTCAGCTCCAGCCCGGGGATCGCCTCGAGCAGGCGCCGGGGCTGGGCCCGCACTCCCTGGGCGTGGGCCAGGTGGCAGGCATCGTGGTAGGCGACGGTCATCTCCAGCGGGTGGCGCGGAGCGACCGGTCCGAGCTCGTCGAGGATCTCCGAGACGTCCCGGACCTTCTCGGCGAAGGCCTTCGCGCGTCCGGCGTACGACGGGTCGTCGGCCAGCAGGGCGGCGTACTCCTTCATCGAGGATCCGCAGCCGGCGGCGTTGACGGCGACGTACTCGACCCCGCCGGACTCGAAGGAGTCGATGAGCCGTCGCGCGTAGTCCTGCGCCTCGGTCTCCCGGCCGTTGTGCATCGACAGCGCACCGCAGCAACCCTGCGCCGCCGGGGTGACGACGTCGCACCCCTCGGCCCGCAGGACCCGGGCCGTGGCCGCGTTGACCCCGGGGAAGAACGCACCCTGGACGCAGCCGGTGAGCAGCCCGACGACCGCGCGACGCGTGCCGGTCGCGGTGATGTAGGGAGGCAGCGGCTGGGGCTTGCCGATCCGCGGTGCGAGTCGCTCCATGGCCGCCAGCTGCGGCGCCATCCGGTCGAGGAGACCGGTGCGTCGGAGGGCGCGGTCCAGGCCACTGGCCTGGAGCAACCGCAGCGGTCCGCGCAGCAGCCGCAGTCGCTTGGGGTGCGGGAAGATCGAGAAGATCAGTCCACGCAGGGCCCGGTCCTTGGCGGGGCGCTCGTAGTTCCGCTCGACCTGGGCCCGGGTCTGCTCGATCAGGGTGTCGTACTGGACCCCCGACGGGCAGGCGGTCACACAGGCCATGCAACCCAGGCAGGCGTCCCAGTGGGAGACCATCGAGTCCGACATCGGCTCGCCCTCGAGACCCTCCTTCATCAGGTAGATCCGGCCGCGAGGCGAGTCCATCTCCTCCCCCCACAAGACGTAGGTGGGACACGTGGGGAGGCAGAAGCCGCAGTGGACGCAGTCGCCGATCAGCGCCGCGTCCGGCGGGTGG
>JBKJON010000111.1:0-7728 GCA_046595715.1 Marmoricola sp. | reverse complement strand
ACGTACTGCGGCAGTCCGCGGGCGGGCCCGGGGATGAACTTGCCGTAGGGGTCCACGGCGAGCAGCGGGATGTTCAGCACGTCGGTGTCGACGAGCTTGAGGCCGAGCAGGTCTGCGGCCTGCTTCTTGGTGGTCGCCCACGTCGCCATGCCGGTGTCCTGATTGGCCGGGGCCCCCGCCGGCAGCACGCCGCCGAGCAGCTTGCCGGTCGCGACCGGACGGCCGTCCGTGTTGTTGACGTACTCCCGCAGGAACGCCTGGTGCGACGGGTGCGAGGTGTAGGTCTGGCTCTGGTCGACCCACGGGGAGTCGGTGTTCCTCACGTCCCGGACGTCGTCAGCAGTTCCAAGGATCCCGTCATCGCCGGGCTGGTTCGTGCCCCGCGTCAGCACCATGAACCGGAGGTTCGGGTCCAGGTCGTCGGCGTTGCCGAAGATGTGGTCCTTGCCTGCGACCAGCGGGTCGTCGCCCTTCAGCGGGACGAAGACCGTGCCGCTGCCACCCTTGACGGTCTGGTCGATGCCGTGGTCGAAGAACTGGCCGAACAGCGTGAACAGCGAGTTGTACGGCGGGGAGAGGCCGACGTCGGTGGTCACGTTGGGGATGAACAGCGTCTGGTGCGAGGGCGTGCAGTTCGCGGGGACCGCTGCCACCGGCGGGTCGGCCAGCGGGTCGGGGTCGGTGGTGCAGGCCTGGACACCCGGGTTGCCCTGGGTGCGCAGGGGGAACCCGGCCGCCGCGATGGCCGCCGGGTTCGTGGAGGTCTGGTCGACGATCAGGTTGCTGATCGTGCGGGGCGTGGTGTCGAAGACGTTGCCCGAGGTCTGGGTGTAGGAGGTCGATCCGGGAGGACCGAAGCCAGGCGGCACCGCCTCAGCGTCTTGGAACTTGGCTGTCGCAAGACGCGGGAACAGCTCGTCGGCCGCACCGATCCGCGCCTTTCCCGGCACCAGGTTGTTGCAGGAGCCGTCCACCGTCCGGAGACCGAAGGACAGCAACGGGCTGGAGAGCTGGTTGGGACCGGTGCCGACCAGGGCACCGCACGGGCCCGTGGCAGAGGTCGTGTTGGCCACGTGGGCCTCGGCGATCTTGATCTGCTTCAGGATGAAGGCCAGGTCGGAGGGAGTGACCGTGAAGCCCTGACCCACCACGGCCGCGGTGGCCGTAGGCGGCGAAAGCGCCATGGAGCCCATGAACGAGGCGATCAGCGCCAACGTTGCCGTTACTGCAGCTGCCCTTCTGCCCGACGGCTGCCTGGTGGCCTGTCGGCGACTGCTGGTTCCTCGTGCCCGTGGCTTCATGACCGAACCTCCCCTGTGGGGCCCTCGTCGAGGGCACCGGAGCGATCAGCGTGCGTTCGCCGACCTTGGGGAAACCTTGCAGGCGCCGCAGGTGGTCCAGACGGGTGTACCAGTCTCGGAGGTGGGTCAAGATTTTTCCAAGGAAATGATTCCTAGCGTCCGTGGTGACCCTAGGAGGGGTACTCATGGAACTGACACGACGCGATCTTCTCAAACTGTCCGTGGCCAGCGGGGTGGCGGTCTCGCTCCCCCTGGAACGCGCCTACGGAGGCTCGGCAGTGCTTGCCAACCGGATCGCCGAGAGCGCGCTGCCGGCCCCGTTCACCATCCCGTTCTCGGTCCCGTCGGTGATCTCCCCCGTGCGGTCCGACGAGACCACCGACTACTTCCGGGTCTCGATGGAGCCCGTGACCGTGGAGATGATCCCCGGCTACCAGACCCAGATGTGGGGCTACAACGGCGAGGTACCGGGGCCGACCTTCAAGGTGACGACGGGTCGGCCGGTGGTGGTACGACAGATCAACAACCTGCCGTCGCTCCACCCGACCTTGAACTACACGCCTTGGACGTCGGTGCACCTGCACGGTTCGGCTTCGCTGCCGCAGTACGACGGCTATGCCAGCGACATCACCAACCCCGGACAGTTCAAGGACTACAAGTACCCGAACTGGCAGAATGCGCGAACGCTCTGGTACCACGACCACGGACTGCACCACACGGCCGAGAACGTCTTCATGGGGCTCGCCGGGATGTACCAGATCAGCGACCCCATTGACAGCGGCCTGCCGCTGCCCAACGGGGAGTACGACGTGCCCCTGATCGTCAGCGACAAGATGTTCAACAACGACGGCAGCCTGCTCTTCGACACCGCCGACGGCAAGGGCTTCTACGGCGACGTGATCACGGTCAACGGCCGGCCGTGGCCCACCATGCAGGTCAAGCGGCGCAAGTACCGCTTCCGGATCCTCAACGCCTCCCCGTCGCGGTCCTACGCCTGGTACCTGGACAACGGGGCCAAGATGAGCGTCATCGGCACCGACTGCGGCCTGATGGCCGCGCCCCAGAAGGTCGCCAGCTTCCGGCACGGCGTGGCCGAGCGCTACGAGGTGGTCATCGACTTCGCCGCCTACCCCCCAGGCACGCGCATCGTGCTGCGCAACAGGAGCCCGAAGAACAACGTGAACTACACCAACACCGACAAGGTGATGGCCTTCGAGGTGGTCGGCGACGCGTTCGACACCAGCCACAACGCGATCCCCAGCACACTCAATCCGACCCACCCGGCCCTCCAGGTCAAAGAGAGTGACGCCGTCCGCACCCGACGCCTCGACTTCGTCCGGGCCAACGGGCAGTGGACCATCAACGGCCAGACGTGGGACGACGTCGTGCGCAGCGGCTTCACGAAGACCCTCGCCGACCCCCACCGGGGCGACGTGGAGATCTGGGAGCTCCGCAACCCGTCCGGGGGCTGGCACCACCCGGCCCACATCCACCTCATCGACTTCACCGTGCTCTCCCGCAACGGCCGCCCCGCGATGGCCCACGAGCGGGGCGCCAAGGACGTCGTCTTCCTCGGGGAGAACGAGACCGTGCGAGTGTTGATCAAGTTCGAGGGTGGGCGCGGGAAGTACATGGTGCACTGCCACAACCTGGTCCACGAGGACCACGACATGATGGGCCAGTTCGAGGTCCTGGACGACGTGACGCCGGCCGACGACCCGCTCAGCGACCCCTGCAGGCGGCTGCCCGAGGACATGCTGTGAGCGCCGACCAGGCGGTCCTCGGCTCCACTGCGTCCTGTGGCCCGTCGTCGGCGCGATGGTCGTGGGTCATGGACCGGACGGTACTGGTCGCGATGGCGGGCGCGGCGGTGGCAGGCGGCATCCACCTGGCCGTCGCAGCGGAGCACCTGGCCGAGGGCTGGCTGATCGGCGGCTTCTTCGTGGTGCTGGGGTCGGCTCAGCTCGGACTCGTCGTCGCGCTGCGTCGACGGCTCTCCGAACGCGTCCTTCTGGGCGTGATCGGCGCCCATCTCGCCGTCATCGCGCTGTACGCCGCCACCCGCACCGTCGACCTGCCCTTCGTGCCGCCGCACGACGCGGGGCACTCGGTCGACCACCTGCCCGTGGCCGGCGGCGTCGGCAACGGGATCCCGATCTACCCCGGCTCGCGCATCGAGCCCGTCGGGATCCTGGACGCTGTCTGCCTGGCTGCCGAGCTCGCCCTGGTGGCGGCGGTCGTGAGCATGGTGTCGCCGCGGCTACGGGGTCGCGTGACCACCCTGATGGCCTGCCTGGCCGTGTTGGGGCTCCTGGCCCGCGGGATCATGCTGACGCTCGTCTGACCGCCAGATGACCAACAAATGACTACTCAACTTTGGGGGTCGGCGCTCCCCTCGCCGGGGGCTACCTGAGCAAAGGTCCTGCGATCACGATGATCTGGCACCACACAGGGGGAAGTACGTGCTCAACAGGGGGAAGAACATGCTCAGGATCCAGCTGGTTGGACAGACCACGATCGAGAACGACGGGATCAAGCGAGGGGCCGACGAGCTCGGTGGCATCAAGCCACGTCGGCTGTTGCAGATGCTCGCGATCGAACCCGGGACACCCAAGTCGAAGGACGTGCTCGCCGACCAGCTCTGGGAGGGTCGACCACCCGGTTCCTGGCTGGCCACGATCGAGAGCTACGTCTGCGTGCTGCGGCGACGGCTCGGAGCCGGAGGCGGACGCCAAAGTGCCCTGGCCACCACGTGCAGCGGCTACGTCATCGACCCGGCACGTGCGGAGGTTGACGTGCTGCGCGTGCGCGCCTTGCTCGCGTCTACGGACCTCAGCGACGTCACCACCGCCCTTGACCTGCTGCATTCCGAGATCCTGACCGAGGAGCCCTACGCCCCCTGGGCGTGTACCGCCCGGGAGTCGCTCGGGGAGCTGGTCGCGGAAGCCGGGAGCCGGGCGGCAGCGCAGGCCAACCAGGTCGGGCGCCACGAGCTTGCTGCCCGTCTCGCGCGCGCAGCGGTCGACCACAGCTACTTCTCCGAGCCTGCGTGGCGCGAGCTGATGCTGGCGCAGTGGCAGTCACGCGGGAGCTCCGAGGCGATCCGAACCTTCGAGCGACTCCGCTCCGGGATGCTCGACGAGCTGGGTCTGGAGCCCGACCCACGGACCAAGGCACTGCACCGGCAGATCCTGGTCGGAGCCGTGGGTGGTGCGCCGGACCAGGGCCTCCCCTTCACCGACAAGGACACGTCTGCCCCTGACGAGATCGACCTGCTCCTTCGTCAGCTTCGGCGTGCACTGGCCCGCACCCCCTCGGCGCGACTCAGCGCCCCGGCTATGCGGGACCTCGGTCAGCTCCTGCTCCTCGGACCTCGCTAGCCCTTCAACGACGGGGAGACCGTTCGTCGGTCGACCGTTCATCGTGTGGCTTCGACCGCTCAGCGATTCACCTCACCCGCCGGCCGCGTGAGGGTCGCGGCGCGGTGGCGGCTGGCGGTCGCGACTGCCACGGTGACGGGAATCACAGCCCCACGACGAAGGGCCTTCACCATGGCTGACCACACCCCTGACCCGGGTGCCGAGGACGGCGTCGAACAGGCGTCGCGGCACAACCCCATCTATGACCGGCTCCATGAGACCGCCGAGTTCGAGGAGCTGCGCCGCCGCTACCGCAGGTTCGCCTTCCCGGCCACGATCGGCTTCCTGGTCTGGTACCTGCTCTACGTCGTGATGTCGAACTGGGCGAACGACTTCATGAGCCACAAGCTCTTCGGCAACATCAACGTCGCCCTGGTCTTCGGACTGCTCCAGTTCCTGACCACGTTCGCGATCGCGTTCTTCTACGCCCGCTACATGAACCGCAACGTGGACCCCCTCGCTCGCCAGCTGGAGAGCAAGTACGTGAAGGAGGGCTCGCGATGAGCTCACAGGCACTGACCTCCGTCCTGTTCGTCACCGTCGTCCTGATCACGATCGGCATCACCTTCTGGGCCAGCCGCAAGAACACCGGTACCGCCGACTTCTACGCGGGCGGGCGGTCCTTCAGCGGCTTCCAGAACGGGATGGCGGTCTCGGGTGACTACATGTCCGCGGCGTCGTTCCTCGGAATCTCCGGTCTGATCGCCCTCAACGGGTACGACGGCTTCCTCTACTCGATCGGCTTCCTGGTCGCCTGGCTGGTGGCCCTGCTGCTCGTCGCGGAGCTGCTCCGCAACTCGGGCCGCTACACGATGGCCGACCAGCTGGCGTACCGCATGAAACAGCGCCCGGTCCGTACGGCGGCCGCGACCTCCACCGTGGTGGTCTCGATCTTCTACCTGCTCGCCCAGATGGTGGGCGCCGGCGCCCTGGTGGCGCTGCTGCTCGACGTGCAGTCCGAGACGCTGAAGGCCCTGGTCATCGTCGGCGTGGGCGTGCTGATGATCTTCTACGTCACCGTCGGTGGCATGACGGGCACGACCTGGGTGCAGATCGTCAAGGCGGTGCTGCTGATGGCCGGCACCGTGCTGATCACCGTGCTCGTGCTCGCGAAGTTCGGCTTCAACCTCTCCGAGCTGCTGCAGTCGGCTGCCGACAACACCGGCAAGGGCGACGCCTTCCTGCAACCCGGGCTGAAGTACGGGGTGAGCACCACCTCGAAGATCGACTTCCTCTCGCTTGGCCTCGCCCTCGTCCTGGGGACGGCGGGCCTGCCGCACATCCTGATCCGCTTCTACACCGTGCCCACGGCGAACGCGGCACGGAAGTCGGTCCTGTGGGCGATCGGCCTGATCGGCACCTTCTACCTGATGACGCTGGTCCTCGGGTTCGGTGCGGCGGCGCTGCTCGACACCGGCCCCGACAGCAAGGTCGCGGCCTCGGGCGGCAACCTCGCCTCGCCACTGCTGGCCGAAGCCGTCGGTGGTGGTGCCGGGAGCACGGGCGGGGCCGTGCTGCTGGCCCTGATCTCGGCGGTCGCGTTCGCGACGATCCTGGCCGTGGTCGCAGGTCTGACGCTGACCTCGGCCTCCTCGGTGGCGCACGACCTGTACGCCACCGTGTTCAAGAAGGGGACCGCGAGCGAGAAGGACGAGGTCAAGGTCGCCCGGATCGCGGCCTTCGCGATCGGCGGCGTGGCGATCGTCCTCGCCATTCCGGCGCAGAAGCTGAACATCGCGTTCCTGGTCGCATTGGCCTTCGCCGTGGCGGCGTCGGCGAACCTGCCCTCGCTGCTGTTCAACCTGTTCTGGCGGCGCTTCAACACCCGTGGAGCCGTGTGGGCGATCTACGGCGGTCTGATCACCTGCCTGGTGCTGGTGTTCTTCTCGCCAGTGGTCTCCGGCTCCGAGGCAGCGTTGGTCACCGGTGCTGACTGGTCGTGGTTCCCGCTGAGCAACCCGGGGATCATCTCGATCCCGGCGGGATTCTTGCTCGGCTGGCTGGGGACGATCACCTCGAACGAACCGGAGACCGCGGAGCGCTACACCGAGCTGGAGGTGCGTGCGCTCACCGGAGCCGGGTCCGAGGGATCCGTGCAGCACTGACCGAGAGCCGATCGCATGCGTCCGGGCGGCCCCTCGCAGGGTCGTCCGGACGTTGCGCACCGAGTAGGTTCGAGAACACCCGACGACGCCCCAGAGAAACACGGGGAATGAGGAGCATCAGATGAGCGACGAGTCCATCGGCACACTGGCCCACGAGGAGCGCCGGTTCGAGCCCCCCGCGGAGTTCGCCGAGAACGCGAACCTCACTGCCGCGGCCTACGACGAGGCAGAGAGCGACCGCCTGGGCTTCTGGGAGAAGCAGGCCGAGCGCCTCGACTGGCACACCAGGTGGGACCAGGTCCTCGACTGGGACAACCCGCCCTTCGCCAAGTGGTTCGTCGGCGGCAAGATCAACGCGGCGTACAACTGCGTCGACCGGCACGTCGAGAACGGCCACGGCGACAGGGTTGCCTTCCACTGGGTCGGCGAGCCCGAGGACGACACCCGCGACCTGACCTACTCCGACCTCAAGGACGAGGTCTCCAAGGCCGCGAACGCGCTCGTCGAGCTCGGCGTGGAGACCGGGGACCGGGTGGCGATCTACATGCCGATGATCCCCGAGACGGCGATCGCGATGCTGGCGTGCGCCCGGCTCGGTGCGCCGCACACGGTGGTCTTCGGCGGGTTCTCCTCGGACGCGCTGGCCAGCCGGGTCGAGGACTGCGACGCCAAGGTCATCATCACCTCCGACGGTGGCTACCGGCGTGGTGCCCCCTCCGCCCTGAAGCCGGCCGTCGACGAGGCCTGCGACAAGGCCGCCGAGCAGGGCCATGAGGTCCGCAAGGTGCTCGTGGTCCGGCGTACGGGCGAGGACGTGGCCTGGAGCGACGACCGCGACGTGTGGTGGCACGAGCTCGTCGACTCGGAGTCGAAGAACTCGCACTCGTGCTCGGTCGACTGCGA
>JBKJON010000078.1:0-3441 GCA_046595715.1 Marmoricola sp. | reverse complement strand
CTGCGGTGAAGGTGTACTCCTGCGTGCCCACCTGCTCGACGACGTACGCCGCCAGCACGCAGCCGACCTGTGCCGCCCGCTCGTGGGTGAGCTGCCACTCCAGGGCCGCCAGGAAGCCGGAGCGGAACGCGTCGCCGACCCCGGTGGGCTCGAGAGCCACCACACCGGGCACGGCACCGATCTCGATCGTGTCCTGGTCGGTGCCGACGATGCGCACCCCTGCCGCACCGAGAGTGACCACCTGGGTGCCGACGCGGGAGAGGATCTCCTCGGCGCTCCAGCCCGTCTTGGACTCGATCAGGTGCGACTCGTACTCGTTGGAGAAGAGGTACGCCGCGCCGTCCACGAGCTCGCGGATCATCTCGCCCTCCCCGAACGCCAGCTGCTGGCTCGGGTCGGCGACGAACGGGTAGCCGCGCTGGCGGCACTCCTGGGTGTGCCGGACCATGCCCTGCGGGTCGTCAGGTCCGACGAGCACGAACGTCGGCTCCCCCACGCGCCGGGCGATCGGCCCGAGCTCGATCAACCGCGCCTCGCTCATCGCACCGGGGTAGAAGCTGGCGAACTGCGCCATCGTGGCGTCGGTGGTGCACACGAAACGTGCGGTGTGCAGGTCCTCGGAGATGCGCACGGAGTCGCAGTCCACCCCGTGGCGCTCCAGCCAGGACCGGTAGTCGGCGAAGTCGGCCCCCGCGGCCCCCACGAGCACCGGGCGCAGCCCCAGCCGGCTCAGGCCGAAGGCGATGTTGCCCGCGCAGCCGCCGCGCCGGATCTCGAGGTCGTCGACCAGGAACGAGACCGAGAGCTTGTCCAGCTGCTCGACGACCAGGGAGTCGGCGAACCTGCCCCCGAAGCTCATCAGGTGGTCGGTGGCAATGGATCCCGCGATGAGCAGCGACATGTAGTTCCTTGGTTGACGAACGCTCCGGTGAACAGGCCCGGTTTGTTACGGCTGGGTGAAACCTGGGTGCGTATCGAACACTACCGAGCGGTACTCGACGGACTACCGCTCGGTAGCCCTTAGGTTCGAGCCATGAGCTACCAGCGCCTTGCCTACGCCGACCGGGACTCCGCCGACCAGATGCACGACGACTGCACCGCCTGCTCCAGCAGCATCGCCCTGGCCCGGCAGCGCATCGACAACCTCGCGGTGACCATGCCCGCCCCCTCCATCGCGTTCGAGAGGTTCCCCCGCGAGACGCCCAAGCCGACGATCGAGGTCAGCGACGCCGCCGCCCACCTGGCCTCGCGGCTACACCTGCACCTGGACTGACCCGGTACGCACGTCCGGGTCGAGCACGTCCCGACGCACAAGTGGCGGCGCCCCTCGGGGCGCCGCCACCTGTCTGTCTCTGTTGGTGCTCGGGTTCAGCTCAGTGGAAGGAGTCTCCACAGGCGCAGGAGCCGCCCGCGTTGGGGTTGTCGATGGTGAAGCCCTGCTTCTCGATGGAGTCGACGAAGTCGATCGTCGCGCCGTTGAGGTAGGGGATGCTCATCCGGTCGACGACCACGTTGACGCCGTCGAAGTCGGTCACGAGGTCGCCATCGAGGTTCCGCTCGTCGAAGAAGAGCTGGTAGCGAAGTCCGGAGCAACCACCAGGCTGCACCGCGATTCGCAGCTGAAGGTCGTCGCGGCCCTCCTGGGCGAGGAGGCTCTTGACCTTCGCCGAGGCAGTTTCGCTGACGTTGATGCCGTCGGTGCGGATCTCGTGTGCGGTTTCGAGCTGCTCGGTCATGGGTGCTCTCCAGTGCTGATCGGGGTGCGCTTGCAACTCCTCAATGGTCGCACATCGTCGGTTATTCCTCGCATCACCTCACGCCGGGGCCCGGCGGCGCGGGTTCACCTCCACCAGGTGCGGGCGGTGCGGGTGGCCAGCTCGGCCAGGGACTCCGCGGGGGCGCCCAGGGCGCGCTCCTCACCGACCAGCTCCACCAGGGAGTAGGCGGACTCCACGCCGAGTGCCCGCATCTCGCGCGAACCCACCAGGACCTGCCCAGCCAGGGCGATGCACGGCACCAGGTGCTGGGCGGCTACCTCGGCCACGCCGTAGGGGACCTTGCCGGAGCGGGAGGAGAAGTCGAAGGCACCCTCGCCCGTGACGACGAGGTCGGCGTGTCGCACCTTGTCGGCGAGCCCGACCGCCTCGGCCACGAGCGTGACACCGGGCTGGCGGCTGCCGCCGAGGAGCATCAGCGCGAAGCCCAGGCCACCGGCGGCTCCGGCGCCTTTCTGGCTGGCCACCTTCCGGTCGGTGACGTCGGCGAAGGCCTGGAGCCAGGCGTCCACCGTGACCAGTCGTTCCTCGGGCAGGCCCTTCTGGGGGCCGTAGATCTTGGTGGCCCCGTTGATCCCGAGCAGAGGGTTGTCCACGTCGCTCGCCAGGACAAGCTCCACGCCCGCCACCGCCGCTCTCGCGGCGGAGAGGTCCACAGAGGTGATCGACGCCAGAGCGGCGGGCCCCTGGTCCAGGGGGGCTCCCTCGGACGTGGCGCCGAGGGCGGCGAGCAGTCCAGCGCCGGCGTCGTTGGTGGCCGAACCGCCGAGCCCGATGACCACCCGGGTGGCTCCCCCGGTGACGGCCAGGGCAAGCACCTCCCCCAGCCCTGAGGTCGTCCCCCGCTCCGGATCTCGCTCCTCGCGCTCGGTCAGGTGCAGACCCACGGCCTGGGCGCTCTCGAGGTAGGCCGTGTCCCCGACCCGCAGGATCGCCGCCGGGACCGGGACCCCGTAGGGGTCGTCGACGGTGACGACGTCCAGGTCCCCGCCCAGCGCCTCGTGGAGCACGTCGACGAAACCGGGGCCGCCGTCGGACATCGGCACCTTCACGAGCTCGTCCTGGGGAGAACGCCTCGCCCACCCCTCGGCCATGGCCGTCGCGGCCTCCAGGGCGGTGAGGGTGCCGGCGAACTTGTCAGGAGCAAAGACCACATTCATGGGCTCATCCTGCCGTGCGTCCTCACATCCCGGGTGGGAGGATTCGTCCATGACGACTGTCGACCTCCCGCTGCTCCCCCTGGGTCTCGGTTCTGACCGTTCCTCCGAACGCGGCGTGGAGTGTCCCGGAGACCTGCCGGCCGCGTCCGACCCGGACCTGGTGGCACGGGCCCGCGCGGCCAAGGCGAAGCTCGGGGACAGGGTCTTCGTGCTCGGTCACCACTACCAGCGCGACGAGGTCATCGAGTTCGCCGACGTCACCGGCGACTCCTTCAAGCTCGCGCGGGACGCGGCGGCGCGACCCGAGGCGGAGTACATC
Organism: Marmoricola sp.; assembly: GCA_046595715.1. Lineage (GTDB taxonomy): Bacteria > Actinomycetota > Actinomycetes > Propionibacteriales > Nocardioidaceae > Marmoricola. The sequence continues at coordinate 187 of JBKJON010000078.1, read as the reverse complement.
GTCTTCTGCGGTGTGCACTTCATGGCGGAGTCGGCCGACATCCTGACCGGGCCCGCGCAGGCCGTGGTGCTGCCCGACCTCGCCGCCGGGTGCTCGATGGCCGACATGGCCGCGATCGCGCAGGTCGACGACGCGTGGGACGACCTGGTCGACGCCGGCATCGCCGATGCCGTCATCCCCGTGACCT
>JBKJON010000198.1:0-3317 GCA_046595715.1 Marmoricola sp. | reverse complement strand
TGACGTTCGACGCCGACCTCGAGGGCGATGCCCGGGACGGCGCACAGGTCCAGGTCGACCGACAGTTCGACGACCTCGTCGCCGCGATCCCCGGTGCTCGCGGCACCACCGGCGGCCTGGCCGACCTCATCGAGGCGATCACCTCCCAGGTCGAGAAGGACCTGCGCGCGGGAGAGGGCATCGCCCTGCCGGTCAGCTTCCTCGTCATGGTGCTGGTGTTCGGTGGGTTCGTCGCGGCCGGCATGCCCATCATCGGTGCCATCGCCTCGATCGCCGGTGCGCTCGCCTCGCTCCTGGCCTTCTCCCACGTGATCGACCTGGACGCCACCGTCGTCAACGTCGTGACGGTCCTCGGGCTCGGCCTGTGCATCGACTACGGGCTGCTGACGGTGAGCCGGTTCCGTGAGGAGCTGCGCGCCCGCGTCCAGGGACGGCCAGCGGCAGAGATCACCCAGGACGAGGTGCTCGCCGCCATCGTCCGCACCGTCGACTCGGCCGGACGGACCGTCGTCTTCTCCGGGCTCACCGTCGCGATCTCGCTCGGCGGCCTGCTGGTCTTCGAGGCCTCCATCCTCAAGGCGATCGGCTCGGCCGGTCTGTCCGTGGTGGTCGTCGCGATGCTCGTCGCCCTGACCCTCGTGCCCGCGCTGTGCGTCGTCGGCGCCAGGCGGCTGCTCCGGCGCGGGACCGAGCAGGCGCCTGAAGAGGGCGTGTTCTCCCGGCTCGCGACCTGGGTCTTCCGCCGTCCACTGCTCGTCATCATCGCTGTGCTCGCCGTCCTCGGGACCCTCGCCTCCCCGGCCTTCGACCTGCGGCTCACCTCCTCGGGCAAGGAGCTGCTCCCGGTGAGCGCACCTCAGCGCGAGTTCTTCACCACCCTCGAGCGCAGCTACCCCCAGCTCGCCGGCCCCGACGTCCAGGTCGTCGCCACCGTGAGCCTCGAGCGGGCGCAGGCGTATGCAGCCGCGCTGCCCGTCGTCGACGGCGCGCGCCTCACCGGGCGGGTCGAGCAGGTGACCGCGAACCTCAGCCTGATTGCGATCAACACACCGGGCGGCCCCCTCGACGACGGCGCCCGAGACGCAGTGACCGCCCTGCGCGCCGACCGACCGGACTTCCCCACCAAGGTGATCGGACAGGCGTCCGGCCTGCGCGACTTCACCGACTCGCTGCGGGAGCGCGCGCCCTACGCGTTCGCCCTCGTGGCGTTGGCCACGCTGGTGCTGCTGTTCCTGATGACGGGCTCGGTGGTGATCCCGGTCAAGGCGCTGCTGATGAACGTCGTCTCCCTCGGCGCCAGCCTCGGGGTCGTCGTCTGGGTGTTCCAGCAGGGGCACCTGCAAGGCCTGATGGGCTTCGACTCCGTCGGCGCGATCGAGTCGACGATCCCGATGCTGGTGCTGGCGTTCGGGTTCGGGCTGTCGATGGACTACGAGGTGTTCCTCCTGTCGCGCATCGTCGAGCTGCACGAGCGCGGAGTCGGCAACGACGAAGCGGTCATCTCCGGGCTCCAGCGGTCGGGACGCATCATCACGTCGGCCGCGATCCTGGTCGTGATCGTGTTCTCTGGGTTCGTCGCCGGGCAGCTGCTCATCATCAAGGAGACCGGGGTCGGGCTCGCTGTCGCCGTGCTGCTCGACGCCACACTGGTGCGCATGCTGCTCGTGCCCGCGACCATGGCGCTGCTCGGCGACTGGAACTGGTGGGCGCCTGCTCGCCTCAAGAGGTGGCACTCACGGTTCGGCATCACCGAGTGAGGGCCGCTCCTGATCCCGCTGTGGACCGGGCCGTGTCGAACGACCATGTGCTGCAACAGATCTCGACTCACGCTGACCTCGTGGCCTTCAGCGGTGGGAGCGAGTTCCTGCGGTGGGACATCCCTTCGCCACTGGCCGGGCCGGCCCACCACCTGGGAGCCGCGTTCGCCCTCCCCCGGCAGACCCACACCCGCCGCAACGGCCTGCTGGTGATGGGTCCACCCGACGACGTCGAGCTCCTCGTCGCCGCGATGCTCGCGGCGGGGGTCCTGCCCGATCCGCTGGGTTCGGTGACCGTGCAACGAGGTTCGTTGCCCGCCGTCGCCCGCCACCTGCCGATCACGCAGGGCAACGAGTGGGAGTGGCTGTGCGCCACCCGGGCTCCGGCACGGGTTGCCGGAGAGGAGCGGCTGGAGTCGCTGGCACCGGCCGATGAGACGGCCATCCAGGAGCTGCTCGCGCTGGCCAACCCGCGCACCGAGGCGCGTCCCTTCGAGCACCCCGACCAGCGATGGGTCGGCGTCCGCGCGGACGACGGCACACTCGTGGCGTGCGGGGTGCGCGAGCCCAACGTGGCCGGCCACGCCCACCTGTCCGGCATCACCGTGCACCCCGCCGAGCGGGGTACCGGCCTCGGGTTGGCGGTGACCGCGAGGCTCACCCGCGACGCCGTCGACGACGACGGCGTGTGCACGCTCGGGATGTACTCCGACAACGACGTCGCCCGGCGTGTCTACACCGGGCTCGGCTATGGCCACACGCACGCCTGGTCGAGCCGGCGACTGGCCACCGCCTGACCCGGATCTCACCGGTCGGGTCCGACGCGGACGTAGAGCGAGAGCCTCGGCCGGTCGTCGCCGACCCAGGTGGAACCCCGTCGTCGTGCGCCCGGATCTGCGGCGCCGGCCAGATGTGCTTATGGTCGAGGGGTTGCGTTCTTCGATTGAAAGGTGAACCACATGCCCACCGTCAAAGGGTCCTCGGGCCTGCTCTCCAAGGATGTCGAGCTCCACTACGAGGACACCGGTGGCACCGGCCGCTCTGTCGTGCTCATCCACGGCTGGCCGCTCAGCGGCAAGTCCTGGGCCGACCAGGTCCCTGCCCTGACCGAGGCCGGCTACCGCGTCATCACGTACGACCGCCGCGGGTTCGGCGAGTCGGACAAGCCCGAGAAGGGCTACGACTACGACACGTTCGCCGACGACCTCAAGGAGCTTCTCGACGAGCTCGACCTGCGTGACGTCTCGCTCGTGGGGTTCTCCATGGGTGGTGGCGAGGTCGCGCGCTACATCGGCAAGCACGGCACCGACCGCGTGCACAGCGCCGTCTTCGCCTCAGCAGTCCCGCCGTTCCTCCACAAGAGTGACGACCACCCCGACGGCGGTCTTGACGACGACACCGTCGCAGGCATGCAGGCCGACCTGCGCAAGGACCCTGTGGCGTTCTTCGACGCTTTCACCACCGGGTTCTTCAGCGCCGGTGGCGAGCTCAAGGTCTCGGAGGCGCAGCGCCAGGAGGCGCTCGCTCTCGCGGCACAGGCCGACCCGGAGGCAGCGGCGC
>JBKJON010000394.1:0-3346 GCA_046595715.1 Marmoricola sp. | reverse complement strand
GTCGCGCAGTGCTCGGTCGTTGAGGTCGAGGACGCGCTTCCAGTCGACCGCCCGGACGTCGATCTCGAGCGCGTTCCCGTGGTGGATGTGGTTGTCGATCAACGCGGCCAGCAGGTTGTTCGCGGCCGCGATGGCGGCGAAGTCACCGGTGAAGTGCAGGTTGATGTCAGTCATCGGCACCACCTGCGCGTAGCCCCCGCCGGCCGCCCCGCCCTTCATGCCGAACACCGGGCCCATCGACGGCTCTCGCAGGCAGGCCATCGACCTGAGCCCGAGCCCGTGGAGAGCGTCGGCGAGCCCGACCGTGGTGGTGGTCTTGCCCTCGCCCGCGGGAGTCGGGGACAGCGCCGTCATCAGGATCAGCTTCCCGAGTGGCCGGTCGATGAGCGACTGCAGGTAGCCGAGGTCGACCTTCGCCTTGTGGTGGCCGTAGGGCACGAGGTGGGAGGAGTCGATCTGCAGCTCTTCCTCGGCGACCCGCAGGATCGGGTGCAGCTCGGCGGCATTGGCGATCTCGATGTCCGACAGCATTCAGTTTCTTCCCTTCGCGACGCCCATGCGCCTGAGCAGTCCCGACCGCGCGTCGCTGTCGGGGAGGGAACGCAGGTTCGACTCCACGTTCATCCGGGCGATTTCCGAGCCGGCGCGTGCGATCTCCCCGGCTGCGACCAGGTCCGCCGACAGTCCGGGCCGGGAGGCAGGCCGCAGCTGGTCGATCAGGACCAGCACCTCGATGGAGGCCTCCACTACGCGTGCCTGTGGTTCGGCAGCCATCAGCAACGCCTCGTCGATGGCCGATCGACGCACCTGGGCCTCGTCCGGGGCGTCACGGGGGAGCGCCCACGCCGCGGCCACGGCGCCGAACGCCTGCTCGTCGTCGCGGGCCAGCTGCTGGGCGCGTCGGACGAGGTGTTCGGCCCGCTCGACCAGTGGCTGGTCCTCGCAGTAGCGCGCCACCATGGCCACCAGCGCTGCAGCCTGGGCCGTGCACAGGGCAGCGACCGAGCCGCCGGCAGGTGTCGGACTGCGCGCGGCGAGACGGTCGAGGAACTCCGAGACCGTGCCGGTGTTCGCGTGCGCGTCGAGATCCACGCTGGTCACGCTAGCGCCGCATCCGCCCGGCGTCACCAGCTCTGCTCCAGGCTCTTGGAAGCGCTACGGTGTCGAAACGGGGTCCAGCGCGTGCATGAGCGAGTGCTGCACGCTCGTGAGCTGAGTGCTCCAGGACTGGACCGGGGTCATCGTCCTCTCCAGGATCTCCAGCTGTTGGTCCAGGACGATGAGCTCAGCCGTCACGGCCTGGATGCTCAGGCGCTTGGCCTGCAGCTCGCTCATCAGCACGTCGATCTCGTCGGTGAGCAGGGGAGTCTGCTCAGCCATGGCGCGCAGCGAGGTGAGCATGCGGTTGACCGGCTCGAGCACGGAGTCGGGAAGCACCGCGCGCGCTCCGGCGCTCCCGGTCCGAGCCACCAGCTGTGTCACTGACCGTGTGCTCTCCAGGAGCACGTCGATGGACGACTGCAGCCTGCTGTTTCGCGTGTTGTGCTCGTTGTCCGTGGACATCATCAAGCTCCTGGTTCGGGGGCCGTGCCGTACGACCGATGCTGCCCGCAGGCGCGGGCCTGCGGCAGGGCCTGTTCTCACTGCGGGCCAGGACCTTCGGCCCTAGGTTCCGAGGTTCCTGGGTCCCTAGCGTGGGTGGCATGAACGGCACACCCAGCGCTGGCTGGTCCACGGACCACACCGCACCGGTGGGCACGGGGTCCAGCGTCGACCTCTACTGGCTTCCTCTGGGGGCCGGCACAGGCAACGGCATCGTGCGACTCAGTGGGCGGATGTACGAGGCATGGGCTGCCCGCCGGGCCGCACGACCGCGGATGGCCCTGTTCCACTCCGCTCTGCGGGTGGTGGTCGACGGGGAGCTCTTCGTGATCGAGATGACCCCTGTCTGGGGAAACAGCGACCTGGACCGGGGCGTGGTGGCCGAAGGTGCGGTGGGACTCCCTGGCCTGCGCTCCTTCTCGCTGTTCCGCTACGAGGTCCGCCGCTGGCTCAACGGGAACATCCCGGACATCGCCTATGCGGTGGACAGCCCGCGGCTGCTCAGCGCCGACCATGACCAGGCCCGGCGACTCCTCGAGGCCGTCCCCATGTTCCCCACCGCCACCTGGGGACTGGACGAGCTGGGAACCGGGGAGATGTGGAACTCCAACTCGCTGATCGCCTGGCTGCTTGCCGTGAGCGGGCACGACATGGCCGGCACCACACCACCTGCGGGTGGCCGCGCGCCGGGCTGGGACGCCGGGCTCGCCATCGCTGCGGACCCTGATGGTCACCGTCGCGGATCTGGATGGTCTGCCTCACGACCACGAGGGAACCGCCCGTGACGCACGACTCGTCCCGTCGGCCCGGCCCGGGGGGTGGCTGAGCCAGCTCAGGTGGCGGGGGCGTGGAGCACGTGCCGCAGCACGCCCCTGCGTAGCGACCCGTAGGTGAGCAGCCGGTAGCGCCAGGACGTCCGCGGTCGCGCCTCCGCCCGGCATCACGTGGCTGGGGCCGTACCCGGTGAGGTCGATCCGCAGCAGCACCCAGAAGGAGGGCATGCCGATGCGTCAGGACGAGGTACTCGGGAAAGACGACGATGATGATGAGGAGTCCACCGCGACGCAGCCATGGCCAGACGTGAGCGCGGATCCCCGTGCTCTCGGGCACGGGCTCAGACGGTGGCTGGGACAGCGGCGTACTCGAAGACCAGCCGCGCTGGCACATGGCCGGAGAGCACCTCGGCGATCGCCTCGTTGACGTCCTCGATGTTGCGAGCCTCGGCGATCACGCGAGTCTTGCCCGCAGCGTGCAGGGCGAAGACCTCGGTCAGGTCCTGGCGGGTGCCGACGATGGAACCGATGATCGAGATCCCCTTGATGACCGTGTCGAAGATCGAGACGGACATCGCTGCACCGTCGGCCGGGAGGGCAACACAGATGAGGCGGCCACCGCGGCGCAACGAGTTGAAGGCCTGCTCGAAGACGATGGGTGACGCGGCCACCACCACGGCGACGTCGAGGCCGCCGAGCTCCTGGATGGCCTCGACCGGATCGACCACGGCCGCGTTGACCAGGTGCTCGGCTCCGAGCTCGCGTGCGAGCAGGAGCTTGTCCTCCTCGATGTCGACTGCGAGCACCGTGCCACCCATGATGCGGGCGTACTGGACGGCGAGGTGACCGAGTCCGCCGATGCCGAAGATGCCGACCAGCTCGGTGGGCTCGACGTGGGCAACGCGGAGCGCCTTGTAGGTCGTCACGCCGGCGCAGCTGAGGGGAGCGGCGTCGACCGAGCTGATCCCGAC
>JBKJON010000453.1:0-2670 GCA_046595715.1 Marmoricola sp. | reverse complement strand
GAGCTCAGGGGGGCCGCGGGCTGGGTGATGGACATCTACCTGCTGCGGCGGGTCGGGTGAGCGCCCTGCTGGTCGCAGGCACCACCTCCGACGCAGGCAAGAGCATCGTCACCACAGGCCTGTGCCGTGCCTTCTCCCGGCGTGGGTTGAAGGTGGCGCCGTTCAAGTCGCAGAACATGTCGAACAACTCGATGGTGTGCGCCTCTCCCTCCGGAGAAGGGGCGGAGATCGGCCGGGCGCAGTGGATCCAGGCCCTGGCCGCGCGCGCGGAGCCGGAAGCGGCGATGAACCCCGTGCTGCTGAAGCCGGGCAGCGACCGGCGCAGCCATGTCGTCGTCATGGGCCGGCCCGCGGGGGAGATCTCGTCGCGGGACTTCGTCGACGGGCGAGGCCACCTCGCTGCTGCGGCGTACGACGCCTTCGACGACCTCTCCTCCCGCCATGACCTGGTCGTGGCCGAGGGGGCGGGGAGCCCGACGGAGATCAACCTGCGGGCCGGTGACTACGTGAACATGGGACTGGCCCGGCACGCCTCGATCCCCACGGTGGTGGTGGGCGACATCGACCGGGGCGGGGTGTTCGCGGCCATGTTCGGAACCGTCGCGCTGCTGGAGCCGGACGACCAGCGCCTGGTCGCCGGGTTCGTCGTCAACAAGTTCCGCGGCGACGTCTCGCTGCTTGCGCCTGGCCTCTCCTCCCTGACCGAGCTGACCGGGCGACGGGTCTTCGGCGTCCTGCCCTGGCACCCGGACCTCTGGCTCGACTCCGAGGACGCGCTGGACCTGGAGGGCCGACGGGCGCGCTGCGAGGTCCCCGGTCTTCGGGTGGTCGTGCTGCGGTTCCCGAGGATCAGCAACTTCACCGACGTCGACGCGCTCGGCCTCGAGCCGGGGTTGGACGTCGTCTTCGCCTCCGACCCCCGTGCGCTCGCCGACGCTGACCTCGTCGTGCTCCCGGGGACGCGGGCGACCATCGCCGACCTGGCCTGGATGCGTGAGCGAGGGCTCGACCGGGCCGTGCTGGCGCACGCGGCGGCCGGTCGTGCGGTGCTGGGGGTCTGCGGCGGCTTCCAGATGCTCGGGCGGGCGATCGCTGACCTCTCCGGCGTGGAGGGCTCGCCGGGTGCCTCGGTGCCGGGACTCGGCCTGCTCGACGTCCGCACCGACTTCGACTCCACCAAGGTGCTCCGGCTTCCTGCGGGGCCCGCCCTCGGGGTCACGACGACGGGCTACGAGATCCACCACGGCCGGATCAGCCGCGGTGACGGGGTCGAGGACTTCCTCGGGGGTGCCCAGGCGGGAGCCGTCTTCGGCACCATGTGGCACGGCAGCCTCGAGGGCGACGCGTTCCGGGCGGCCCTGCTGGCTCGGGTGGCCGGCTACGCCGGTCGGGAGTGGACGCCGTCCGGTGTCAGCTTCCCGGCGGCACGGGAGCGGCGGCTCGAGCTGCTCGCGGACCTGGTCGAGGAACACCTCGACGTCGAGGCGTTGCTGGCGTTGGCCACCGCGGGAGCTCCCGCCTCGCTGCCGGTGCTGGCCCCGGGAGACTCCCGATGAGGGTGCTGCTGCTGGGTGGGACCGGCGAGGCGCGCGACCTTGCGGACGCGCTGGTGAGGTCGGGCGTCGAGGTGGAGACGTCCCTCGCCGGCCGCGTGGCTCGTCCACGGCTGCCGGCGGGTGAGGTGCGGGTCGGCGGTTTCGGTGGTGTCGCCGGCTTACGGGCCTACGCCACCGACTTCGACGTCGTGGTCGATGCGACGCATCCCTTCGCCCCGGGCATCTCGGCCAACGCGGCCGAGGCCTGCGCCGACGTCTCGTTGTTGCGGCTCGAACGACCAGGCTGGGCCGCCGACTCCACGGCGGACTGGCACTGGGTGGACTCGCACGACGAGGCGGCCGCCGTGACGGCGTCCCTCGGTGGTCGGCCCTTCCTCACCGTCGGGCGCCAGTCGCTCGGCCGGTTCGTGGGCCCGCTGGCTGCTGCGGCCGTGCTGGCCAGGGTGGTCGACGAGCCGGAGATCCTTCTTCCCACCGGGTGGCGGGTGCTGCTCGACCGTGGGCCCTATCTCCTCGAGGGTGAGCTGGCCTTGATGCGGGAGCACCGGGCCGACGTACTCGTGACGAAGGACTCCGGCGGCTCGCGCACCCGCGCCAAGCTCGACGCCGCGGCGGCCATTGCGATCCCGGTGGTCGTCGTCCGGCGTCCTGCGGCTGCCGCCGGCGTCGAGACCGTCACCTCCGTGGCCGAGGCCGTCGCCTGGGTGGGGAGCCGTCGATGAAGATCCTGGTCACCGGCGGTGTGCGGTCCGGCAAGTCCCGGCACGCCGAGCAGCTGCTCGCTTCCGACGAGGCCGTCACCTACGTCGCGCCCGGCCCCACCGTGGAGGAGGATCCCGATCCCGACTGGGTCGCGCGACTGGCGGCCCACCAGCTTCGGCGCCCTGCACCCTGGAGCACCCTGGAGAGTCGTGACCTGGCCGCCGCCCTGGGCGTGCCGGGCCCGGTGCTGGTCGACTGCCTCGGCACCTGGCTCACCGCCACCATCGACGCGGCCGCGGCGTGGGAGGAGCCGTCCTCGGTGGTCCACGAGCTCGTCTCCGAGAGCCTCGAGGAGGTCGTTCTCGCCCTTCGTGTCGCGTCCGGTCTGGTCGTCCTCGTGACCAACGAGGTC
>JBKJON010000466.1:0-3178 GCA_046595715.1 Marmoricola sp. | reverse complement strand
CTTTGCCGTCACCTTCGCCGATCGCATGCCAGCAGCCGAGAGCCTCTAACCATGAATGCCAGTTACACCGTTAATCGGACAGACCCCGACGGGTGGGAGGGTGCCGATCTCGCCGTGGAGGCGGCGGTGGTTGAACTTATGTGGGTGATCGTGTCAAGAGGCTGATGCGGAGTCTTCGTGATCGAGGCGTTCGAGGAGCCCGTCGAAGATCTTCTGGCGACCGACTTGGCCCTTGGTGGCGGCGTCGTCTCGTTGGGCTTGGAGGGTGGGTCGGAACTCGATGGTGGTGACGAAGAAGGTGCAGCTCTCGCAGATGGACTCGAAGTGGCAGTCGGTCTCGACGGGCCGGGCGCAGTGGCCGTTGCCGAGCATGCGGCGGTGCATCTCGCCGCGGAGTTTGCGCATCTCGCTGCCCTCGTCGTCGCGCGGGAGTTGGCGAGGTTGTCCGTAGAGTGCTTCGACTTTCTCGGTGACGTTGAAGTACTCCTCGGCGACGGTCCTGTCGGCGATCCGGGCGTAGATCATCGTCATTGCGAGGGTCTTGTGGCCGAGCAGCGCGGCGATCGCGTCGATGCTCATCCCGCGATTGATCGCCTGGGTGGCCAGCGTGTGCCGCAACTGGTGGGCGGTGACATGGCCGATTCCGGCCTCGTGAGACAGCCGGCTCAGGGCCGTCGATACGCGCAGTGAGCTGACCGGTCGGTTGTTCTCGAGGAGAAGCCGCTGGGACCGCAGCCCGGTGGGACGGTGGTTGGCGATCCAGTCGTCGAGCATCTCCTTCAGCTGCGGGTGGAGCGGGATGTAGCGGTCGTTGTGCAGTTTGCCGACAGGGATCCTCAGCCAGAATGCGGAACCGATCTGGACCACGGCGTCGACGGTGAGGGCGAGCAGTTCGCCCTTGCGGATGCCGGTGCGGGCCAGGAGTTCGACGATGAGGCGGGACAAGGGATCGGGGTCCGCTCGAGAGGTCCGCATGAGTTTGGTCGCTGCAGCGTCGTCGAGGAACCGCGGCAGTGGCTTGTCGACGATCGGCAGGTCGCCGGCGAAGATCAGCGGTCGCTGCGGCGGGTTCGGGTAGCCCCATTCGGTGATCCGGTCGAAGAAGCAGTGCAGGTTGATCAGCCGGTTCTTGATGCTGATCCGGTTCAGTGTCTTCCCGGTGTAGCGGCCGTGCTTGGCGCCAACCCAGGCCTTGTAGTCCTCGACGTGGCGGCGCTGGAGGTCGGCGCAGTTGTCGACCTCGGGATGGCTTTGGCTCAGCCAGGTCCCGAATTCGCGAAGGTCGTGTTCGATGTGCTTGACCGTCGAAGGTCGCAGACTCAGGTCGACCTGGGCGACGTAGCGTTGGGCGGCCTCGGTGAATCCCGGTGGGACCGTCGCCCAGCCGCTGACCGACACGGACGGTCGTCGGGCAGGTCGTCGGTGGTTCTCCAGCTTGCCTGCGTGGAACAAGGTGAGTTGTAGCCGATGGAAGATCGACGCCATGTTGCGCCCCGAGTTCGGCATGCCGCGGTCGATGTAGGCGTCGATGATCGCCGTGCGGGCTATCTCGAATGCTGCGGTGTCGATGAGCTGCGCTGGTGTGCCGGTGACCGCGGTGACCTTGGCCAAGGCGTTCCACTGCAACGAAACGTCTCTGCCGGTGTTGTCGAGCAAGGCGCATGCTTCCGTGAACCACGTGTGGGCGTCCGGACAGTGGCTGCGGGCCGCGTTTCCCAGTCGCAGGTCGACCCTGCCCAGCAGGTCGCCGCTGATGGTCAGCTGAGTGGTGACCACCAGCCAGGACACGAAGGACCTGGCTTTCTCGATCGCGTCGATCTGCTGTGCAAGCGACAGCTGGTGCCACCCGCAGCTCCGTTCGAGTTTGATGCAGAACGACTTTGCCGCCTGGATGGTCGACCGTCCCGTTCGACGTCCCGCCTGTTGCATCGCCGCGACGTACTCCTCGACCTGGGTGGCACCGTGGTCGCTCAGCGCCAGGCTCGCCGGCATCACAGGTCACCGGCCAGTGATTGCGCATCGATGGCCTCACACGCTCTTCGGTACTCCCCGGCGAGCCAGTCGTTGGCCAGGTGGAGGTAAATGCGGGTCGACTCGATCGAGCGATGTCCGGCCTGGGCCTGGATCGCCTCCATCGCCATCCCTGCCTCACGCAGCCGGGTGAAGCAGGTGTGGCGCAGCTGGTGACAGGTCAGGTGCTCGATCCCTGCTCTGCCGCGGGCACCGGCGACGATCTCATCGAGCCCCGCCGACGAAAGCGGCTGGCCGCGCCGTGGTCCCTTCAAGACCAAGAAGACGTGATCATCGAAGGCCGACTCAGGGCGTTCGGTGGCGAGGTAGGAAGCCAGACTGTCGAAGAAGCGCTGGGAGACAGGGACGATGCGCTGGTGCCCGCCCTTGCCCTCGGCGATGAACAACCTGCGTTCACCGGGACGGATGTCACCCAGACGAAGGCCGAGGACCTCGCAGCGGCGTAAGCCGCCGAGGAGCATCGCTTCGACCATCGCGCGGTCGCGTCGAGTCCGGAGCGCGGCGACGAAGGTGTCGACCTGGTCCGGGTCGATCACTCGCGGGAGGGTGCGTGGTGCCCGGATCAGTGGGACGCCGCGCACGGCTCGCTGGCCAGGGCGTCGCATCGCCAGACCACGAGGGACAGGGTTTCGCTCGACGGCAGTGTCTCCACGGATGATCAGGTACTCATAGAGGCCCGCGATCGTGGCCAGTCGTCGCTTGATCGTGCGTGCGGACAACCCGTGCTCGCCGTCCTCGATCCGCACAACCTTGGTACCGCGTCGCGGTTCGCGTTGGGCCTTGATGAAGGCCAACACATCGGTCACGGTGACCTCGCCAGGGTCCTTGTCGATGACGGTGAAGAACACCTTCAGGTCGAAGGCCGTCGCGATCACCGTGTTCGGTCGAGCGCGCGCGGTGACGAGATCCAGGTAGGCATCCAGCAGCGGATGCCCGAGCCGGATCAGCTCACCTCCGCCAGGACGACGGGTGCGGACCAGGCGGGGTGTGAAGGCCACGGACGGGCTCCGATCGATGAGGTGACCCGTCCTCCACGATCCCAACGACCTGGGAGCAGATCACCTGCATATCGTGACCGGTCCTCGATCCAGGCCCCGACTGCGAGCTTGGCACCGGCCTGGGTAGGCCAGACACGGCGGTAGTAGAA
>JBKJON010000420.1:0-4979 GCA_046595715.1 Marmoricola sp. | reverse complement strand
CCGGCGCGGTAGCCCTCCTCGACGCCCTCGAGCAGCCGGATCAGGTCCTCGACGATGCCGACCATCTCCTCAGGCTTCTTGCGCTGCGCCTCACGACGGTTCTGGGTCACCGACGCGGGGGCGTCCAGCACCTTCACCTGGTGGGCCTGCTCGCCCTTGCGGCCCGACAGGATGCCGAACTCGACCCGGGCCCCGGCCTTGAGCGTGGGCACTCCCTCGGGCAGGGAGGAGGAACGGACGTAGACGTCTTCGCCGTCCTCGCGCGAGAGAAAACCGAAGCCCTTCTCGGCGTCGTACCACTTGACCTTTCCGGTGGGCACGGCACTGCCTTTCTGATCATCGTCGAGCCGCGGAACCGGTGCCGGTCGCAGCGAGTGCACAGCGTACGCGGGTGCCCCTGCGGGCGGCCAGCGAGTTCCTCAGCGGTAGGTGTCGGGGTCGCGGAGGAGCTCGTTCATCGACCCCGAGCGGAAGCCGAGCGGGTCGACCTCGACCTCGCTGAACCCGGCGGAGCGTACGACGGCGAGGTGCTCGCCGGCCACGTCGACGAGGGCGCGGTCGACCTCCACCCGGGCATGGTCGCCGAGGTCACGGACGCGGACGTCGGCCACCTGGTGGCCGGCCTCGGCGAGGGCGCGCCGCAGGGCCGCCTCGGCCTGCTCGACCCGCGCCAGCCGCGAGGGTGTGATCTCGATGCCGTAGGCGATCCGCGAGCTCAGGCAGGCTGCTGCCGGCTTGTCCCAGGTCGGCAGTGACCAGTCGCGCGAGGCCCGCCTGATCTGGTCCTTGGTGAGGCCGGCGTGGAGGAGCGGCGTCACGGCACCTCGCTCCGAGGCGGCCACGATCCCGGGGCGGAAACCAGCGCGGGCGTCGTCGGCGTTGGTGCCGGTCGCGACGGCGGCGAAGCCGTGGCGGGTCGCGAGCGGACCGAGCACGTCGAGCAGCTCGGCCTTGCAGAACGCGCACCGGTCACCGGCGTTGGCGCGGTAGCCCTCGCGCTCCATCTCCGCCGTCTCGGGGGTGAGCACGTCGACCCCCAGGGAGCGCGCGAAGTCCATGGCCGGGCCCCGTTCGGAGAGGGGGAGCGAGTCGGAGTACGCCGTGGCAGCGGCGACGTTGGCCGCACCGAGCGCCCGCACCGCCGCCGCCAGCAGGAACGCACTGTCCGCTCCTCCGCTGAACGCGACCATCAGCCGCCCGTGCTCGCGCAGCTGCTCCTCCAGCCGGGCCAGCCGCTGCTCGAGGACGAACGAGTCGAGCCACTCGGGGAAGCCGGTGAGGTCGGTGAGCACGACGTCGGTGCCGGCCGCCACCAGCTCCTGCCGGGTGCACCCCCCTGTGAGCACCGAGACGCTGGTGATCCCAGCCGTCCGGGCCCCTTCGACGTCGTGGACGTGGTCGCCGACGTAGACCTGCGCATCGTGACGCACCAGCACCTCGCCCTTGCCCGGCCCCCAGACGCGTCCCTCGACCACGTCGACGTCGAGCCCGAGGTGGTCGACGTGCAGCTGGGCGTTGGGGGTGTGCTTGCCGGTGACCAGGACGATCCGGCCACCGTGGCGGCGTACGGCGGCCAGGGCGTCGGCCACCCCCGCGAAGGCGGGGGTCGGCGCGACGGCGAACTCGGGGTAGATCTCCCGGAACCGGTCGGCGGCCGCCTCGAGGAGCTCGGGGGCCAGGTGGGGCGCGAGCAGGAGGTCGAGGGGCGGGCCAAGCCTGTCGGTCATCTCAGCGGTCGGGAACTCGACGCCGAGCTCGGCTCCCAGCGCGTCCAGGGTGGCCGCAAAGCCGACGACGGTGTCGATCAGCGTCATGTCGAGGTCGAACCCGACCACCAGCTGCTCGCTCACGGTCTCAGCCTAGGTCGCCGGGCCGGGAGAGATCACATCGGCGGAGCCGGCATGGATTGTGGAACAATCCGCGGGGTGGACACCACGACCGACTCCGCCGCTGCCACCGACCGCACCGGGGCGGCGCGGCTCCAGGTCCTCGCCGCGGCGGTCTGCTTCGGCACCACCGGGACGGCCCAGCAGCTGTGGCGACCCGACGGGGCCAGCACCCTGGCCGTCGGCGCCGCGCGGATCATCCTCGGTGGCGCCCTGCTCGTCGGTCTCGCCCGCGGTGGCACCCTCAGCGTCCTCCGCGCCGCGTGGCCACTCCTGCTGCTCGGTGGGGTGGGCGTCGCGATCTACCAGACCTCCTTCTTCGCGGCCGTCGACCAGACCGGGGTCGCGGTCGGGACAGTGGTGGCCATCGGGTCGGGGCCGGCGATCGCCGGGCTGCTGAGCCGGCTCGTCAACGGGGAGCGGCTCACGGCGCGCTGGTCGGTCGCCACCGTCCTGGCGTCGGTCGGGGTCGCGGTGCTGGCTCTCACCGCAGGCGAGGACGCCTCGGTCGACCCGGCCGGTGTCCTGCTCGCGGTGGTGGCGGGTGGCGGCTACGCGTCGTACACGGTGATCGCGAAGCGCCTGCTCGAGCAGGGCCATGCCCCCGAGCAGGTGATGGCGGCGACGTTCGGCACCGGTGGCCTGGTCCTCGTGCCGGTCCTCCTCCTGTCCGGGACTGCGTGGCTGGCCGAGCCCGAAGGTCTCGGCATGGTGCTCTACCTCGCCGCCGTGCCGACCGCGCTGGCCTACGCGCTCTTCGCCCGCGGCCTCAGGAGCCTGGGCGCCGGGGAGACGGCGACGCTGGTCCTGGCGGAGCCGGTGACCGCCCTGCTCCTGGGGGCGGTCGTGCTCGGCGAGCGCCCGGGAGAGGGCGCGATCATCGGCGGCGCCCTGGTCATGGCAGGCCTGCTCGTGCTCGCCGTGCCCGGCGGGCGGCGTACGACGCTGATCGACGCGGAGGTGCAGCCGTGAGCCGGATCCTCGCGCGCCTCAGCACGGTCGACTCCCTCGCCAGCGAGCTGCGCGACCGGATCCTGGACGGTGACCTCACCCCGGGGCTGCGGCTGGTGGAGCGCGAGCTGGTCGGTGAGTACGACGTGGCCCGGCACACGCTGCGAGCCGCCCTGCGGATGCTGTCGACCGAGGGTCTGGTCGACCTGGTCCCGAACCGCGGCGCCCAGGTGGTCAGCCCCCGACCAGGCGATCTCGAGGAGCTCTTCGAGCTGCGCACGGCGCTGGAGGTCGAGGCCGCGCGACTGGCCCTGGCGCGCGATCCCGACGGGCTGGCCGTTGCCCTGGACGAGGCAGTGGCGGCCCTGCGCGAGATCTGTGAGGGGGCAGAGCCGCCCTGGAGCCTGGTCGCCGACGCTCACGCCGCGGTCCACCGCGCGATCGTGGAGAGCGCCGGGTCGCCCCGGATCGCGTCCGCCTACGCCGGGCTGGCGGCAGAGGTGCGGCTGCTCCTGCTCGCACTGCGGCCGGTGTGGGCCCTGTCCCGGATGGTCGCGCACCACGAGGAGCTGGCGCGCGCGCTGTTCACGCGGGGACCGGAGTCGCTCCGCGAGCACCTCGCCGACGGAGCCGCCGCGGTGCTCGACGGGGGCTGAGGAACCTCAGTCCAGCAGTCCCCCGGCCAGGGCGGCGGCCAGCGTCGGCGCCAGCGGCAGACGAGGGATCAGCGTCGCCTGGAACGCGTGGTAGGTGTCCGGCTTCCCCTTCCACGTCACGCTGCTCGACTGGTTGTCCGGCGAGAGCTCGTGGCGCCACGAGCCGCGTTCGTGGTCGATGAAGCAGGCGTCGATGTGCTCCCACCAGGCGGTGTAGAGGTCGTCGTAGGCCGCCTCGCCGGTCGCCGCGTGCAGCGCCGCGGCTGCGGCCACGCCCTCGGCCGCCACCCAGTGCATCCGCTCGCGCACGACCGGGCGGCCCTCCCAGTCGACGGTGTAGACGAAGCCCTCGGTGCCGTCCGCGGCCCAGCCCTCGCGGACCGAGGCCTCGAACAGTGACCGGGCGTCGTCGAGCATCCAGTCCGGCGCCGCGTCACCGAGCCCGGCCCGCAGGTGCAGCACCAGCCGCGACCACTCCAGCCAGTGGCCGATGGTCGCCCCGTAGGGGCGGAAGGGATGCGCCGGCTCGTCGACGTTGTACTCCGGGACGGCCGTCCACGTCGCGTCGAAGTGCTCCGGGATCCGCCACTGGTTGCCGGCCGCGAGATCGTGCACGACCCGGGTGACGATGCGCTGCGCCTTCGCACGCAGCGACGGGTCGTCGAGCACGTCCGCGGCCGCGAGCAGCGCCTCGACCGTGTGCATGTTGGCGTTGACGCCGCGGTAGCCGTCGAGGGTGGACCACTCACGGTCCCACTCCTCCCGCACCATCCCGAACTCCTCGTCCCAGAAGTGCGCGAGCAGGATCGCCACGGCGTCGGCGAGCAGCTCACGGCCACCGGGCCGGCCGGCCGCCGTCGCGCTGGCCCCGGCCAGGACGACGAAGGCGTGCTCGTAGGCGGTCTTGGCCGTGACCGTCGGTCCGTCCGGACCGACCTGGGCGAACCAGCCGCCGTGCTCGTCGTCGTGGAACCGCCCACCCAGCGCCGCCACCCCGTGGTCGGCCAGGGCGCCGCAGCCAGGGCGCCCCATCAGGTGGCCGAGGGCGTAGACGTGGGTCATCCGGCAGGTGATCCACAGCTCGGTGGGCCGGTCGGGCTCGGCTGCACCCTCGTCGTCGAGCCAGGCGAACCCACCCGCCGGGTCCCGCGAGGCCCGCCCGAAGTCGAGCAGCCGGTCGCCTTCGATCTCCAGCCAGCGCTCGTGGGAGGAGCGGTCCAGCCAGGGCATCAGGCTGGTCCGGCGTACGACGTGCCGACCTCGTAGGTCGCCACGCCCAGGGTCGAGTCGCTCTGCCCGTAGTAGGCGAACCAGGTGCCCTTGAGGTGCACGAGGCGCTCGACGAACATCACGTCGGAGACCAGCCCGTGCTGCTCCTCGAAGGTCGACGGCTCGAGCCAGGGATCGTTCATCTGGCCATGATCCCGGTCGACCGGATCGGATGGAAGAGCAGCTGGCCGCACGTGTGGCGGACGGTAGCGTCCTC
>JBKJON010000098.1:0-2575 GCA_046595715.1 Marmoricola sp. | reverse complement strand
GTCTTGTCGGTGTAGGAGTCGTTGGTCCACCACAGCGGTCGGCCCTCGAGGTCCTTGAGCTGGTCGTCGGTGGTGAAGCCGGACAGCCCCGTCTCGGGGTCGGTGTAGCTGCCCTCGAGCGAGGAGGAGTGGGGCCACACGTTGTCGTAGGACTCCGGGCCGTAGGGGCACGCGGCGGCGCCCAGCTGGGAGGCGCCGTTGCCGCCGCAGCCGACGAAGACGACCATGAAGAAGTCGACGACGCCGTCCTTATCGGTGTCGAAGTCGGAGTAGTCGATCTCCGGGTCCGCGATCGCGGCGGCGTCCCACACCATCTTGGCGGCAGGGCCGCAGGCGGAGTCGATGTCCATCAGGGGACCGACGCCGGTGTCCGATCCGGCGGCCGCCGAGCCCGCCTTGTCGTCGCCGTAGTAGTCGGTGGTGCCGGGCAGCTGGTAGAAGCCGTCCTTGATCCGCTCGGGGTAGAAGGGCGTCCCGGCGGCGTCCGAGCCGACCGTGATGCCGCGGCAGGTGCCGGCCGGCTCAGGGCTGGTGAAGTCGAAGCCGTCGGCGTAGGTGAAGTCCTTGCTGGCGATGCCTGAGGACGGCACGTCGCCCTCGGGGAAGAGCTGGCCCAGCGACATCTCCTGGTAGAGGTTGAATGTCGAGCCGGGCACGCTGGGCGAGTTGATCTTGCGCGCCAGGCCCTCACCGGAGTGGTCGGCCTGGTGCTCGCGGTCGAGGTAGTCGACGGGGACGATCGGGAACGGCCGGTCGCCGTAGCGCGCGGTGTCGAAGGACTCCGCCGGTGGGATCACCTTGGGGCCATGGCTGGACGCGGTCGTGGTCTGCGCACCGGAGGTCAGGGTCGCCTTGCTCGACAGGTCCTTCCACACGATCGTCGGGTCCTGCGCGGTGGTGTCGGCCGTCCACGTCACGACCATGGTGGCCACGCCGGGACCCTGCCCGGTGGCGGCGGGGACCGAGCTCATCGTCCAGGTGACCTGGGTGGCGGACACAGCCTGCGAGCCGGGTCCGGTGGCTCCTGTGAAGCTGGTGCCGTCGGGCGCGGGGATGCTCACGCTCACCCCGCCCGAGGGTGCCGCACCGTAGTTGCGCACGATCAGCCGCGAGGGATAGGTGTCGCCGGGCTTGACCCAACCCTTCGACGAGACGAACGAGTTGTCCAGCTGCAGCCCGGTGGGCGCGCCCTTGAGCGTGACGCTGCCGGCGCCGGCGTCGGAAGCCGCCCAGGCTCCGGTGCTCGGGTCGGTGTAGGTCGCGTTGATCGCGCGCAGCGCCAGCGTCGTCTCGTAGCCGTTGTCCTTGGTGCCGGACTGGCCGGTGGTGGCGCTGCCGGGGACAGGAGCGGAGAAGGTGCCGTCGCTGCCGGCGGTCACGGGCGCGGAGTGCAGCACCGTGCCGTTGGGGCTGAGCACCGTGAGGGTGAACGTGCCGGGGACACCGGTGTAGGACGGCCCGGACAGGTTGGAGTCGGTGTCGACCTCCGAGAGGGTGCCGGTGACCGTGAACGCCGTGCCCGGCTTCGAGTCACTGACGGGGTCGAACTGGGCGAACAGCGTGTTGAGGAAGAACTGGCTGGTCCCCGCGAGCGTCGCGCCGTCGTACACCTCGACCCGGACGGGACCGGCAGGCCAGGTGTCGGTCGGCGCGATCTCGTAGTTGCGAGTCGTGGTGGTGCCGGTGACGGCAGGGGTGGCGAACGGGGTGGCGGAGTCCTCGTGGAAGAGCTTGACGGTGACCGCACCGGCCGGCGTGCCGCTGAGGGTGAACCTGCCCGACCCGCAGTCCTCACGGGTGAAGTAGGGGCTCTCGCTGACGTTGAGCGTCGGGGTCCCGACGCACTCGGCCAGCGGATCCTTGTAGTACAGGAAGGTCGAGGCGGTGGCCGGCGCCGCTTCCGCGGCCCGCGGGAACACCGTGGCAGGGCGTGCCTGCTGCGGCAGGGCGACGGAGGCGGGAGCCGCCAGTCCGAGGGTCAGGGCGGCCGCCCCGAGGGCAGCCAGAAGGCGTGTGTGTGGTGTACCGATCACCGGGGTCCCCCGTCTGGTGGCGTCATCTGGTGCCGATTCTGCTCTCCGCGTCGCGTGACGGGTGTGATTTCCGGTAAAGAGGGGCACGCGCGAGCAGAGGAGTGGACATGAGCCAGAGCGACGGCGTGCACGACAACACCCGGGACGTCGAGGAGTCGGTGGTCACCGACTTCTCCGACCGGTTGAGCTACGGCGGCTATCTCGACCTGCCCACCCTGCTGTCGGCCCAGCGGCCGCTCAGCGACCCCGAGCACCACGACGAGCTGCTCTTCATCGTCCAGCACCAGACCACCGAGCTGTGGCTCAAGCTGGTGCTCCACGAGCTCGAGAGCGCCTGTCGGCTGCTGCGCGAGGACCAGCTCGGCCAGGCGCTCAAACGGGTCGCGCGGGTCAAGCACGTGCAGCGCACGCTGGCCGAGCAGTGGTCGGTGCTGGCGACCCTGACCCCCAGCGAGTACGCCGAGTTCCGCGGTGTCCTGGGCAACAGCTCGGGCTTCCAGTCCTGGCAGTACAGAGCCGTCGAGTTCACGCTCGGCAACAAG
>JBKJON010000013.1:0-13418 GCA_046595715.1 Marmoricola sp. | reverse complement strand
GTACGCATCAGCACGGAGAGGTCGGTCAGGGCCATCACCAGCATGCCGAGCATGCCGTCAGTGCCGTTGATCAGCGCCAGGCCCTCCTTGGCGACCAGCTCGACGGGGACGAGCCCGGCCGTCTCGATCGCCTGCGCGGCCGGCATCAGCACCCCCTCGGCGTCGTGGACCTGCCCCTCGCCCATCAGGGCGAGCGCGCAGTGCGAGAGCGGCGCGAGGTCGCCGGAGCAGCCGAGCGAGCCGTACTCGTGCACGACCGGGGTGATCCCGGCGTTGAGCAGGGCAGCCATCAGCTCCGCGGTCTCAGGACGTACGCCGGTCCGGCCGGTCGCCAGCGTGGACAGTCGCAGCAGCATCAGCCCGCGGACCACCTCCCGCTCGACCTCGGGTCCGGAACCGGCGGCGTGCGACCGGACCAGCGACTTCTGCAGCTGCGCGCGCATCTCGGCGGGGATGTGCCGCGTCGCCAGGGCGCCGAATCCGGTGGAGATCCCGTAGGCAGGCGTGGCCGCCGCAGCGAGCACGTCCACGGTCGCCCTGGCCCGCTCGATGGCTGCGCGGGCCTCGTCGGTGACCCGCACGGGTGCACCTTCCCGCGCGACGGCGACCACCTCCTCGAAGGACAGCGGACCGACACCGACGTCTACTGACGTACCGAGCTCTGGCATGTCCTCATGCAACCCCCTCGCGGCCCCGCGTGCCAGAGCGTGAAGCGCCTGGCAGTCTCGTACCCGAGACACGCCGCGCGACGGGGACAACCGTGCCACGATGTCCGCGCTGACCGAGGAGCCGGAGGTGACATGCACACGCACGGGATGCCAGGGCTGCTGCTCGCCCTCGTCGTACTGGCCGGCTCCGGGTGCGAGGCCCCGCTGAAGCCGGAGTCCAAGAAGGCTCAGGAGTCGACCTCCGCCAGCCCGTCGCCGCAGGCAAGTCCGTCGGCCAGTCCCAGTCCGCGGCCCGATGCCTCGACGCCCTCCTCGACCCCTGCGGGCACACCACTCCAGCCGCCACCGTCGCTGAACGTCCCGGAGATCACCCTGCCGCCGAAGCAGACGGGTGCTGTCCTCGGCGGTGACATCAGCTGGCCGCAGTGCCCCCAGGGCATGGGCATCCCGCAGAAGCAGAGCCAAGGCTCACCGATGCCCGTCGACGCCGCCCGCTATGTGATCCTCGGCCTCACCAACGGGCCCGCCTTCTACCCCAACCCCTGCCTGGCCAGCCAGACCGAGTGGGTCCGGAGCCGCGGGCTGATGACGGCGGCGTACTCCGTGATCAGCACCCCGGAGCCGCGGCACCTCGCGGCCTACAAGGACAAGGGTCCCTATGACGGCAGCACCACGCTCGGCGCGCTGGGCAACGTGGGCTACCAGCAGGCGAGGTTCAACCTGTCCACGATGAAGGCCGCCGGGCTCCGGTCACCGATCGTCTGGCTCGACGTCGAACCCGTGCCGGATTTCGACTGGCCGGCCGACACCACGGCCAACGCGGCCGTGGTCAAGGGGGCGGCCCGCGGCTACACCGACGCCGGCTTCACCATCGGCGCCTACTCCACGCAGGCCCTGTGGGCGCGGGTGGTCGGCGACCTCCGGCTCGGCATCCCCGAGTGGCGCGCAGCGGGGCAGACCTCCCAGGCCGAGGCCCTGCGCCGGTGTGGTCCCGCCCGGATGTTCCAAGGCGGGCAGTCGGTCCTCGGCCAGTGGATCGAGGCCGGCCGGGACATGAACGTCACCTGCCCCGGCGTCTCGGCCGACATGCGCCGCTGGTTCCACCACTACTGACGGGCACCGGCTGCCCGTCGCCGGCCGTTCGAGAAAGTGACTGAGCGTACCGGATAGTCCGAGACGATTCCGTCGTCTTTCGGCGTCAAGAACGACGGAAGCGTCTCGGACTATCCCGTGCAGGCGAGGAGTCAGGCGAGCTTGTTCCCATAACTGGGCAGCCGGTAGGCCCGCTCGTAGTTGCCACCGACGAAGTCGGTCTCACGGTTGCCGATGTTCGCGATGATCGTGTAGCCGGCGTTGACGTAGATCTGCCGGCAACGCTGCTTGCTCGTCCTGAGCGGCTCGCCCTTGCGGTGGCCGCAGATCGCCGCGACGGGATAGCCCGCCTTCCGGAGCTGGTCGACGGCTGCGGTGAGGTCGTTCTCGTTGCGACCGGTGTTGAAGACCAGCTTCACGCCGAGGCTGTCGGCGTACATCGCGAAGCGCAGCACGGCGGGAACGGCCCGACCGGGGCTGTACTTCGAGGCCAGAGCGGTGTTGTCGATGTCGAAGTTCACAGCCAGCCCGGTGCCGCCCCGCTGCACCCGGTCACGGACGTAGGCCCGCGAGCCGTTCATGGCCTGGCGGGTGTCCTTGAGCCACTTCTTCTTGCCGGGTACGCCGGCGGCCTGGCCGGGTGCGACCAGCACGGACATGATCATGATCGTGGCGAGAAGGGCCACGGTGAGGAGTCGTCGTGTCACGGGAAGCTCTCCGTAATTGCAGGGGAATCGCAGGGGCGAGCGCCGTGGGACGCCCGATCGTCGTCCCCCATCTTGCGACATCGACGACGCGTTGAGTCTCGAACGCGGAAGTTCACAGCAGGCTAGGTTCGCGTCATGAGCCAGGTCCCCGCCGCCACCAGGACGCTGATGGTGCTGCGCTTCCTGGCCGCCCAGCCGGATCCGGTGCCTCTCGATCGGCTCGCGGCCGCCCTCGACCTGCCGCGCTCCACGGCGTACCACCTCGTCAACGCCATGATCGAGCAGAATTTCGTCACCCACATCGCCGAGGAGCGCCGCTACTGCCTCGGCGTCGCGGCCTTCGAGGTGGGGATCGGCTACGCGCGGCAGGCTCCGCTCCAGCGGATAGCCCACCGGCCGCTCGCTCGTCTCGTCGACCGGATCGGCCACTCGGCCCACCTGGCCGTGCCCCACGGGCGCGACGTCCTCTACGTCCTCGAGGAGCGCGCACCGGGCCGGGCACCGCTGGTGACCGACGTCGGCGTACGACTGCCGGCCCACCTGACGGCCAGCGGGCGGGCCATCCTGGCCGCGTTGCCGGCCAGCCAGGTGCGCGCGCTGTACCCGGACAGGAGCGCGTTCGTCGACCGGCACGGCCGCGGACCGCAGAGCCTCAGCGCCCTGCGCGGCGTGCTGAGCGAGACCCGTCAGCGGGGCTACGCCACCGAGGACGGTGAGGTCACGCCCGGGTTCGCGTCGGTGGCGGCGGTCGTCCTCGACCACAACGGCACTCCTCTGGGTGGGATCGCCACCACCTACGACTCGCGCGAGAAGGTCGACCTCGATGCCCTGGTCGAGGCCGTGTCCGCCACGGCAGGTGCCGTCACCCGACGGGTCGGAGGAGGCATAGCGTGACCCGGTGAGCAGAACGGCGACCACGATCGACGCCTCCTCGATCGGGACGGTGCGACGGTGGTCGATGCTCTGGGCGAGCGTCGCCGCGCAGGCCGGCGCCTCGGTCGCGATCAACGGCCCGGCGTTCCTGATCCCGTCCCTGCAGGACGACCGCGGGCTCTCGCTGGCACAGGCCGGCACGGTGGCGGCCGCCCCGATCGCCGGAGTGATGGTGACGCTGTTCCTGTGGGGCCTCCTCGTCGACCGGATCGGCGAGCGCCGGGTGCTGCTGGCCGGCCTCGGGGGTACGGCGGTCCTCGGCGTGCTGGCCACGTTCGTCGAGGGGACGGTCGCCCTCGCCGGCGTCCTGTTCGTGGTCGGCATGGCTGCGGCCTGCACCGGCTCGGCCAGTGGGCGCATCGTGGTCGGGTGGTTCCCGCCGCAGCGTCGTGGGCTGGCCATGGGGGTCCGGCAGATGGCCCAACCGCTCGGCGTCGCGGTCGCTGCGGCCACGATCGCCGTGACCGCCGTACACGTCAGCCTGCGCGCAGCCCTCTGGGTCCCGGTCGTCGCAGTGGCGCTGGCCTTCGTGGCGGTGCTGTTCATCGTGCTCGACCCGCCGCGGCCCACGGCGACCGCCGCCCTGACCGCGAACCCCTACCGCGCCGACAGCTTCCTGGCGCGGGTGCACGGTGTCTCGGTGCTGCTGGTGATCCCGCAGTTCCTGGTGTGGACCTACTCGCTGACCTGGTTGGTGCAGGAGCGGCACTGGTCGGCGGCCTCGGCCGGTGCGCTGGTCGCGGTCACCCACGTCCTCGGCGCGGTGGGCCGGATCGCGGTGGGCCACCTCTCCGACGTGGTGGGTTCCCGCGTGCGACCGCTGCGCTGGGTGGCCGTCGCCGCCGGTGTGACGATGGCCCTGCTCGGACTGGCCGAACCGCTCGGTGTGGCCGTCGTAGTCCTGGTCGTGGCGTCGACCGTGACCGTCGCCGACAACGGGCTGGCCTTCACGAGCGTGGCCGAGCGGGCCGGTTCCTACTGGTCGGGGCGGGCGCTCGGCCTGCAGAACACGGCGCAGTACCTCGCCGCCGCTGCCGTGGCGCCCCTCGCCGGGCTCGCCATCAGCGAGTGGGGCTACGCCGCCACCTTCGCGCTCTCGGCGGTTTGCCCGCTCGCGGCCCTGGCCCTGGTCCCCCGGCGCGACGAGACCGGTGTGGGATAGCCAGCGCCTCTTCCCGGGCCTTGGTGTGACTGATGTGACCGCCCCAAGTTACCGGTAGGTAGCATTGGTCACGACGACCATCGGCTGACGTCGGCGGGGGCTGGCACTAGGCTCACGCCAGCCGATCGTGTGACCGGAAGTCTTGACGGGAGCCTTGATGCAGATCCTCGCCCAGGTGGTATCACTAGCGATTGCGCTGGTCGGGATCATCTTGTTCGTCCGGGCCATCCGCCAGATCCTCGCGGTCCTCAAGATGGGCCAGCCGAGCAACCGCACCGACAAGCTCCCGGCTCGTGCGGTCACCATGCTCAAGGAGACGCTGGGTCACACGCGGATGCTCCAGTGGCGCTGGGTCGGGGCCGGCCACTGGTTCGTGTTCGTCGGTTTCGGGCTGCTGTTCTTCACCCTGGTCACGGCGTTCGGTCAGCTCTTCGACGCCCACTTCGCCCTGCCGCTGATCGGTCACTTCTTCCTGTGGGAGTGGGTCAGCGAGCTGTTCACCTTCGTGATGATCATCGCGATCATCGCGTTCATCTACTACCGCGCCAACCGCCCCAAGGAGCGCGTCCGCGGACCCGAGGGACGGTTCTGGGGCTCGACGATGTGGCAGGGCTACTTCGTCGAGGGCGTCATCCTCGGCGTGGGCCTGTGCATCGTGGCCCTCCGCGGGCTGGAGTACGCCCTGCTCACCAAGGGTGGCGAGCACGCCGACAACGCCTCCGCACTGCACTTCCCGCTGTCCTTCCCGGTCGGCAAGCTCTTCGAGGGCCTGTCCGGGTCGACCATCGAGACCCTGATCTACCTGATCGCGATGCTCAAGATCGTCATCTCCTTCGCGTGGATGATCACCATCTCCCTCCAGCCGACGATGGGCGTCGCGTGGCACCGCTTCCTGGCGTTCTTCAACATCTTCTTCCGTCGTCACGCCGGAGGGCGTACGGCGCTGGGCGGGCTCGCCCCGATGATGCAGGACGGCCAGCCGATCAACTTCGAGGACCTCGAGGAGATGGACGAGGACACCGTCCTCGGCGTGGGCCAGGTGGAGGACTTCTCGTGGAAGGGTCTGCTCGACTTCAGCACCTGCACCGAGTGCGGTCGCTGCCAGAGCCAGTGCCCGGCCTGGAACACCGAGAAGCCCCTCTCCCCCAAGCTGCTGATCACCGCGCTCCGTGACCACGCCTACGCGAAGGCGCCGTACGTCCAGGCCGCCGAGGGTGACCGTGACGCCCTGCTCGAGGGCAACGCCGCGCTGAAGCTCGAGTCCGAGCGCCCGCTGGTCGGCGACAGCGGCGACGACTGGTTCTACAACCCCGACAGCGGCGCCGCCGTGATCGACTCCGAGGTGCTCTGGAACTGCACCTCGTGCGGCGCCTGCGTCCAGCAGTGCCCCGTCGACATCGAGCACGTCGACCACATCATCGACATGCGCCGGTACGCAGTGCTGGTGGAGTCCAACTTCCCCAGCGAGCTGAACGGGCTGTTCAAGGGCCTGGAGAACAAGGGCAACCCGTGGAACATGTCACCCAAGGCGCGCATGGACTGGGCCAAGGACCTGCCCTTCGACGTGAAGGTCGTGGGTGAGGACGTCGAGTCCCTCGACGAGGTCGAGTGGCTGTTCTGGGTCGGCTGCGCCGGTGCCTACGAGGACCGCGCCAAGAAGACCACCCGCGCGGTCGCCGAGCTGCTCGACATGGCGGGTGTCAGCTTCGCCGTGCTCGGCAACGGCGAGACCTGCACCGGCGACCCGGCCCGCCGCGCCGGCAACGAGTTCGTCTTCCAGGGCCTGGCCACGCAGAACGCCGAGACCTTCAAGGAGACCAAGGTCAAGAAGGTCGTCTCGACCTGTGCGCACTGCTTCAACACCCTCAAGAACGAGTACGCCGCCTTCGGGGTCGAGCTCGAGGTCGTGCACCACACGCAGCTGCTGAACCGGCTGGTGCGCGAGAAGAAGCTGGCTCCCGTCGCCGCCGACGGAGGCTCCAAGCGCTCGATCACCTACCACGACCCCTGCTACATCGGTCGCCACAACGGTGTCTACGCCCCGCCGCGCGAGCTGCTCAACGTCATCCCCGACGCCACCCTCACCGAGATGCCCCGCAACTCCGAGCGCTCCTTCTGCTGCGGCGCCGGTGGCGCGCGCATGTGGATGGAGGAGAACACCGGCGAGCGGATCAACCTCAACCGCACCAAGGAAGCCGTCGCGACCGGCGCCGACCAGATCGCCGTCGGTTGTCCCTTCTGCCGGGTGATGCTCTCCGACGGGCTCACCGCCCAGCAGGCCGCGGGCGAGGCCCGCGAGGAGGTGGAGGTCCTCGACATCGCACAGATGCTGCTCGCCTCGGTGAAGGGTGAGACCAAGCCGGTCGCGAGGAAGGCTGAGCCGGCCGCCATGGCAGCCGGGTCTGCAGCCGCAGCCGGTGGCGCGTCCAGGACGGTGGCTGAGGACGCCGACGCGACCAAGGCGGAGCCCGAGGCCGGGGACGCCACCCAGACCGCCGAGACCGTCACCGAAACCGCGGACGCCGGCCCGCTCGCCAAGGCCAGCGGTGGGAGCTCGCTGTTCGACGCCGACGCCGACTCCCAACCCGCCGACGAGTCGCCCGCCACCACGAAGGTGGCCGAGAGCGGTGGCACGGAGAAGTCCGGTGGCGGAGGCTCGCTGTTCGACATGGGCCACGACTCTGCCGACGTGGACGCCGAGCCGAAGACGGAGCCGGAGCCTGCGGCCACGGCGTCGGGTGGTGGGTCGCTGTTCGACCTCGGTGACGACTCTGCCGAGAAGGCCGCGCAGGCCGAGAGCGAGCCGGCGGAGAAGCCAGCCGCCCAAGCGCCCCAGACCTCGGGCGGTTCGCTGTTCGACCTCGAGGCCCCGGCTGAGGAACCTGCCCCGGCAGCCTCCGAGGACAGCACCCCGGCCGAGCCCACGTCGAGCGCGACCCCCGCCGCTGAGGTGCCGTCCGGTGGCTCGCTGTTCGACCTCGTGGCCCCGGCTGAGGAACCCGCCCCGGCAGCCTCCGAGGACAGCACCCCGGCCGACCAGGACGCCGCCGCAGACTCCACCACCGACGGAGCCACCGACCGCAGCCAGGACGCCGCCGACACCGACGTCGAGCCCGAGACCCAGGCGACTTCCGCCGCCAGTGGGACCACCTCGACGCCCGGGAACCAGATCCCCGAGGGTGGTTCGCTCTTCGACATCGCCACCCCGGCCGAGGAACCGGTCGCCCAGCAGGCACCGGCCGAGGCCACCGAGGAAGCCCCAGCGACTCCTGAGACCGACGTCGAGCCGGGCGCCGAGCCGGGCGCCCCGCTAACCTCGCTGCGGGACATCAAGGCGAAGTTCGCCGAAGGTTCAGCGAGCTCGGCCTCCTCGACCGAGAAGACCGAGGTGGCCGACGGGAACGGCGAGCGCCCTGAGGACTCGCAAGGTGCACCGCAGGAAGAAACTCCGGCCGAGCCCCCCGTGAACAAGACGACCGACAAGTCGGCCGAGACCGAGGTGACCCCGGAGGACAGGCCGAAGCCAGCCACCTCTGGCGACGCCCACGCCCCCCGGACCGACGCCGAGATCGGGGAGGGCGGCTCGCTCTTCGATCTCTGAGGTCATCACTCCTGGACACGTGGCGGAAGCTCCCCGGCACCTGGTGCCGAGGAGCTTCTGCTACCCACGAGTGATGACCCTCCTGGCTGCGGGGCCCACCCGCATGCGCAGGGGGTCGCGGGCCGACCATCGCTCCCCACTCGTCCAGCCGAGGGCCGGCCCCGGCATGCGAATGTGGCTCATGGGACGAGAGAGTGCCTCTCCAGCCCCAGACGCGACATTCGCATGTCCAGGCGCCCCCGGCCGATCCCAGAACCGGGGTCCGATCACACGCGCAACCCCCGGCGGAACGATCCACCTTCCCCGAGTCCCCATGTGATCGCCCAGAGCGCGCTCCAGGATCTTTGTCAGCCCTTCATCGCCACGCCCTCGCCAGCAGCCCATGAACGCCACCTGTGAGCGATCGACGCCGAGCTCGCTGACCAGGCTCCGGCGCAGGGCCTTGACCAGCCAGGACTCGCCGGCGATTCAGGCGTAGGTGTCGTGCAGGTCATGCCCCTGGGTTCGGGTGAGCAGTTGGGTCTCGGGGCGCCCGAGGAGCAGCGCGGCGTCTCCCAGACGTCGACGTCGAGGTCACTGCCCAGCTCAACGGCCACGTCCGGCAGCACCTCGAAGTCCGGCGAGGGCGGGAGGCCCAGGTGACGGCGTACCTCCTGGACCAGGCGTCGCGCCCGCAGGCGTCCTGGTTGTTGCAGGAACCAGGTCAGCTCGAAGCCCGGAGCCACCTGCAGGTCCAGGACCTCCTCCACGGAGAGCACCTCCACCAACACCTCGCCGGTGTGGCCGGGTGCCAGGTCCTCTAGGATCCGGCTCAGGGTCGGTACGGCCGGCTCGTCACCGATCGCCAGCAGGCGGCTCCGGCCGTCCGGGTCGAACTCGGTCCCGGCGTACTCCCTCAGCCGGTGAGGGCGACGACCGCGACCACGTGACCTGGTACGGCCGCCAGAGCCCAGCGGCGGGCCGGCCCCTGACGGCGCCCTGGTTCGTGTTCCCGTGCGTCGTGGACCATGAAGTCCACCACCAGACGGACATCGTCGCCCTCACGTACGACGTCGCGGGTCGTGTAGGTCCGCATCGGCGACCGCACGTCGTCCGGGGTGCTCATCCGGTCCTCGTGGAAGTCCTCGGCGACCTCCCGGAGGCGGCCGTCGCTAGATCCGGGTGCGCTGGAAGTTCGCGTAGGAGCGCGAGGGCGTCGGGCCACGCTGGCCCTGGTAGCGCGAGCCGTGCTTGGCCGAGCCGTAGGGGTGCTCGGCCGGCGAGGACAGCCGGAAGAAGCACAGCTGGCCGATCTTCATGCCTGGGTAGAGCTTGATCGGCAGCGTGGCCACGTTGGCCAGCTCGAGGGTGACGTGCCCGCTGAAGCCGGGGTCGACGAAGCCGGCCGTGGCGTGGGTGAGCAGGCCCAGGCGCCCGAGCGAGGACTTGCCCTCCACCCGGGCGGCCAGGTCGTCGGGCAGGGTCACGACCTCGTAGGTCGAGCCGAGCACGAACTCGCCCGGGTGCAGGATGAACGGCTCGTCCCCCTCGGGCTCGACCTCGCGGGTGAGGTCCGACTGGTCGGCCGCCGGGTCGATGTGGGGGTAGCGGTGGTTCTCGAAGACGCGGAAGTAGCGGTCCAGGCGGAAGTCGATGCTCGAGGGCTGGACCATCGCCGCGTCGTAGGGCTCCAGCAGGATCCGCTTCGCAGCGATCTCGGCCAGGATGTCTCGGTCGGAGAGCAGCACGCGCACAACCTACCCCGCGCCACGACGGTTGGAACCGGGTCCCAGAATGGCGACCATGTCTTCCACCGGACCGTTCACCCGCTACGTCGCGATCGGCGACTCCTTCACCGAGGGCGTCGGTGATCCCGACCCCGATCGCCCCAACGGGCTCCGCGGCTGGGCGGACCGGGTGGCCGAGGTGCTGGCGACCAGGACCGACGGGTTCGGCTATGCCAACCTCGCCATCCGGGGACGCAAGCTGCACGGTGTCATCGAGGAGCAGCTCGAGCCGGCCCTGGGGATGCAGCCAGACCTGGTCACGTCGTACGCCGGCGCCAACGACATCCTGCGACCGCGCGTGGACATCGACGCCCTGGCCACGGCGTACGACGACGCAGTCGGTCGGCTCATCGCCACCGGGGCCACCGTCGTCCTCTTCACCGCCTTCGACCCGGGCGGCTCGGCGATCTACCGGCCCATGCGTGGCCGGTTCGCGCTCTACACCGAGGCCGTGCGCGAGATCGCGGATCGCCGTGGTGCCCACGTCGTCGACTTCTGGCGGATGCGGGAGTACCGCCACTTCGGCTACTGGGACACCGACCGGATGCACCTCGGCACGGCCGGGCACCAGAAGATGGCGATGGCGGTGCTCGACCACCTGGGCGTCGCGCACGACCTGATGCCGCTGCCGCCGACCGAGCGCCCCGAGCTGACCGCACGTGAGGCGAGGGCCAAGAACCTCGAGTGGGCGCGCACCCACGCGACGCCCTGGGTGCACCGCCGGATCACCGGACGTTCGTCGGGCGACCTGATCTCAGCGAAGCGCCCGGAGCTGGCCCCGATCTGATCCCGCCGGGGTTTCGGGTAACCTCTCCTGCGTCGGCGCGGGACTGGTCCCGCACCGTCGTGCGGATGTAGCTCAGCTGGTAGAGCGCGACCTTCCCAAGGTCGATGTCGCGAGTTCGAATCTCGTCATCCGCTCCATGTTCACCGGATTCCCTGACACCGCTCTGGACTTCTACGACGACCTCGAGCTCGACAACACGAAGTCGTTCTGGGAGGCGCACAAGCACGTCTACGAGTCGTCGGTCCGTCTCCCGATGCTGGCGCTGACGGCAGCCCTCGCCGAGGAGTTCGGCACCGCAAAGGTCTTCCGCCCCTACCGGGACGTGCGTTTCGCCAAGGACAAGACGCCCTACAAGAACCACCAGGGTGCGATCGTCCAGGTCGGCGCGGCCACCGGCTACTACGTCCAGATCGGGTCGCCCGGCGTCTCGGTCAGCGGCGGCTACTACCACGCGGGCGGCCCCGACCTGGCGCGGATCCGCACCGCCATCGACGTCGAGCACTCGGGCAAGGAGCTGGAGCGGATCGTCGCCAAGCTGCTCCGCGCCGGCTTCGAGCTCCGCGGCGACCAGCTCAAGACGTCCCCGCGCGGCTACTCCGCGGACCACCCGCGGATCGACCTGCTTCGCTACAAGTCGATGTCGATGACCCGGCCCTACGGTTTCAAGAACCTTGACACCCCCGATCTGCTCGACCGGGTGCGCGACGACTGGCGGGCCCTGCGCCCCCTCGTCGAGTGGGTGCGGGCCAGGGTCGACATCCTCGGCTGAGCCGGGCGGCGTACGCCGGCGCGATCCTGGGCGGCACCCCTGGGCGCGATCCCGGCGCGATCCTGGGCGCGACCGAACATGCGAATGTCGCTGCTGGGGCGGGAGTGGCACTCTCCCGTCCCACGGCCCACATTTGCCGGCCCCGGCGCCCCCCACGGCACGTCGCCCCCCGCCCGAGCCGTAACAGGGCAGCTCTTCGCACACCGGACAGGGTGGTCGGGCGGACCTGAGGTCGACTACCGGGCGGCAGGGGCCAGGGACCGTTTCAGTCTGCGCTTGAGCTTGCGGCGCTTCCGGTCGAGTCGTGCGCGGTCGGACTCCAGCGCGGCCAGCGCCGTACGGAGCTGCGCGTTCTCGGCCAGTGCCTCGGCGATGGCGTCGACGGCCACGCCGAGCTGGTCCTTCGCCCCGGGCAGGGGCGCCTCCTCGGCGTGGTCGAGGAGCGTCGCGAGGTCACCACGCACGTCGTACCCCGCTCCGGTGAGCGCGGTGGTCCAACGCTCGACCAGTGGCGCGAGGGAGCTCGTCGGGGCCATCGGCATCGCCGCGCCCTCGTGGTCCCCGGCCATCAGCAGGGCCGTGGTGGCATGTCCGAGGGGCTGCTCCAACTGCCGGTTCACCTTGCGGAGCACGGCGACACCAGCCGGATCGGCGTACGACGGGGTCACGGGCTCGAGGCCGTCGGACGCAACCCCAACGATCTCGAGGAACTGGCGCCACTGCTCGCCGAGGTCCCGTGAGGCGATCACGTGCAGCCGGTCGGCATGGAAGGTCCAGCCCCAGCGGCTGAGCATCGCCGGCAGGTCGTGTCCGGCCCAGAACTGGTCCGCCTGCCGGTGCTCGGGGATCGACGCGAGAACGCGGTCCACGTACTTCTCCCACCCGGTCGAGTGCCCCGCTCGCAGCTCCGCCAGCCAACCGCCGTAGAGCTGCTGGGAGAACGAGTCGGCCGTGACGACCAAGTGCACCTCGACACCGATCAGCGGGTCGAGGGCCAGCCTGATCTGGTCCTTGTCGGCGGCGCAGAGGCCGGGTGTGGAGATTACCGAGACGCCCTTGTGCTTCCACACCCGGTCGCAGGCACGGGCCCACCGCCCCTCGACCTCAGGACGCAGGAGTCCTCCCCGCCGATGGGTTCGCAGCAGGTCATGGGTCGCGAGACGCGTCTCCTCGTCGGTCGCGACCACCTGCACCCGCGACGTGGCGAGCGGGTCGCGATGGGCCTCGAGGTTCGCGCCGATGACTGCCCGGGCCGGGTCGGCCAGCCCGAGATGCCAGATCAGCTTTCGTCGTGCCATGACACGAACGGTGGCGGAGCTCCACCACCGGAGGGTGAACATCGGGTGTCCGGGAGATCAGCACCCCGTGACACCTGTCCGGCGGCTCAGTCGCGGGGCTGGGGCGCGCCGGGACTCTCACCCGGGTCGGCGGCGGCGTCACCTTCCGGGCCGTCCGCTCCCGCGCTCGGCCCTGCCAACGGCGAGTCGCTCGGTCCGCCGAGGACTCACCGTGGCCACACACGCCGACCTCGTCCTCGACCTCGGCGGCCACACAGGTGTCACCGGCGTCGTTCCCCGGGTCGAGCTGGTCAGCACCCGATCCACCCGCGAGCACGCCAGAACCTCCGTCTGCGGAGATCTCGTCGTCGCCCGGTGTGCCGTAGACGATCTCCTCGTACGCCGTGAGGTCACCGCAGTCGCTCAGGTCCACCTCCGGGCGCCCCGGAACCTGGCCCGGAACCTGACTCGGAACCGCCTGTCCCGCAACCAGGGCGGGCTCGGCCTCGTCGGCTGAGCCTGCGGGGTCGGTCGAGGGAGCCGCGTCACCCGTCGCGCCGGCCGGGTCGTGCGAGATCTGGTCCTCGGGAGCCGGGGCATCGGGAGCCGGGGCATCGGGGGTGGGGACATCGGGAGCCGGGGCATCGGGGGTGGGG
>JBKJON010000109.1:0-9730 GCA_046595715.1 Marmoricola sp. | reverse complement strand
CGCAGCGGAGAGCGGGTCTGGCGGTCGCCAGAGCGCGCCGATGACCGCGACCCCGTGGGCGCCGGCCTCGCGACACGCACGCGCGCCGACGGGTCCGACGCCACCGATGGCGATCAGGGGCAGCTCCCCCGCAGCTGCCCCGATCGCCTCGGCGCCCAGCGGACCCGGCAGCCCGGCCTTGCTGGTCGTGGGGAAAATCGGCCCGAAGCCCGCGTAGGTGGCGCCGTCGGAGGCGGCACGGCGCACGGCGTCGGCGTCACGGCAGGTGGCCCCGATGACCAGGTGCGGCGCGAGGCGACGTGCGTCGGCGACGGCGAGGTCGTCGGCTCCGAGGTGCACGCCGTCCGCGTCGGTGGCCAACGCGATGTCGAGGCGATCATCGACGATCACCGTCGCGCCGGCCGGGCGTACAGCGGCGAGCACCAGCCGGGCCAGGGCCGCCAGCTCGCGCGCGGTGGCGTCCTTGTCGCGGACCTGGAAACCGTCGACACCGGCGTTGGCAAGGTCCTCGAGCAGGTCGAGGTCGTCGGTCGCGGAGACCAGACAGAACAGACGGGGCAACAGACGGGGCATCGGATCGCTTCCTTCGCCGGCATTACCCGGATCAGGTGTAACGGTCGGAGCGGAATGCAGCTCCCTCTCAGCCCGCTACCGCGAGCTCCCGTGAGGTCGGAGAGGACGCTAGCAGAGGTGCGCCCGGCCATGCGGCGTACCCTCACCTCTCGTGAACGACGCTGACGCCCCCTATTGCGACATCCTGCCCAGCCACGGATCGAACGGCACCGACTCGACGCCATACCGACTGGTGACCACCGAGGGGGTCAGCACCTTCGAGGCGGACGGACAGAAGTTCCTGCGGGTCGACCCGGCGGTGATCCGGCGTCTCACGGCCGAGGCGATGCACGACATCAGCCACTACCTGCGACCCGGTCACCTCGCGCAGCTGCGGCGGATCATCGACGACCCCGAGTCGTCGGGCAACGACCGCTTCGTCGCCCTCGACCTGCTCAAGAACGTCAACATCTCCGCCGGCGGCGTGCTGCCGATGTGCCAGGACACCGGCACCGCGATCGTGATGGGCAAGAAGTCCGAGGGCGTGCTCACGGGGGCCGACGACGGCGAGGCGATCAGCCGCGGGGTCTACGACGCCTACACCAAGCTCAACCTGCGCTACTCCCAGCTCGCGCCACTGACCACGTGGGAGGAGCAGAACACCGGCACCAACCTGCCAGCACAGATCGAGCTCTACTCGACACCGGACGCCGACGGGAAGCCGTCGTACAAGTTCCTGTTCATGGCCAAGGGTGGCGGCTCGGCCAACAAGTCGTTCCTCTTCCAGGAGACGAAGGCCGTCCTCAACCCCCAACGCATGCTGGAGTTCCTCGACGGATGCATCCGCTCGCTGGGCACCGCCGCCTGCCCGCCGTACCACCTGGCGATCGTGATCGGCGGCACCAGCGCGGAGTTCGCGCTCAAGACCGCGAAGTACGCCAGCGCGCACTACCTCGACACCCTCCCCACCTCCGGGTCGATGAGCGCGCACGGGTTCCGCGACGTCGAGCTCGAGGAGGAGGTCTTCAAGCTCACCCAGTCCTTCGGGATCGGGGCACAGTTCGGCGGGAAGTACTTCTGCCACGACGTGCGCGTCGTACGCCTCCCCCGCCACGGCGCCAGCTGCCCGGTGGCGATCGCTGTGTCGTGCTCGGCCGACCGCCAGGCCCTGGGCAAGATCACGGCTGACGGTGTCTTCCTCGAGCAGCTGGAGACCGACCCGGCGTCGTACCTCCCCGACACCGAGCTCGAGACGGGTGACGTCGTCCGCGTCGATCTCAACCAGCCGATGGACGACATCCTGGCCGAGCTCACGAAGCACCCTGTGAGGACGCGGCTCTCGCTGACCGGTCCGCTCGTCGTGGCCCGCGACATCGCGCACGCGAAGATCAAGGAGCGGCTCGACGCAGGCGAGGAGATGCCGTCGTACCTGCGCGACCACGCGGTCTACTACGCCGGCCCGGCCAAGACCCCTCCCGGCTACGCCTCCGGATCCTTCGGGCCGACCACGGCCGGCCGGATGGACTCCTACGTCGCGCAGTTCCAGGCCGCCGGTGGCTCGAAGGTGATGCTGGCCAAGGGCAACCGCTCCAAGGTCGTCACCGAGGCCTGCCACGACCATGGCGGTTTCTACCTCGGCTCGATCGGCGGCCCGGCCGCCCGGCTCGCCCAGGACTGCATCAAGTCCGTCGAGGTGGTGGAGTATGCCGAGCTCGGGATGGAGGCCGTCTGGAAGATCGAGGTCGAGGACTTCCCCGCGTTCATCGTGGTCGACGACAAGGGCAACGACTTCTTCACCGACCCCTCCGGCGCCGTCACGGTCCCGATCACCGGGATCCGGGTGCGCTCGGCCGAGAAGTAGGGCGACCGGGGCGGGATTCGTCCCCCGTCGGTAGCGGACCGGGGGTGCGTTGCCCGGGTGCGCCGTGCGTCCCACGCGAGGTCATCCAGACGGGTGGTCACAGGCGCCCACGTGCAGGACGCCACGGGGCAACCACCGCACCCAGCACCGACCAGAGGGTCAGGGAGCTCAGGGGGCTCAGCCGTGCGTCGCGGCCTGGTCCTCGCCGTCGTCGTGGGCGGTCTCCGACGTCTCGTCCCCGGTGCGGGCGTTGGGGCCGGTCCTTCCCTCTTGGACCTCACCGCTCTCCGCGTCGGGAGCGCCGGCCACGGCCTGGTCGGGCTGGATCGGCTCGCCGGCGTTCTCGAGGCTGGACGCCTCGGAGACCTGGCCTTTGTCATCGGGCACGGTGGCGTCCTTCTGCAGAGGGTGAGGAGGTCGACCACGTCGTGGCACCTCGCTCCGACGGTACCCACCTGGGTCACATCCACGCCGTCGCGGGCCGCGACGTCATACGGTGGGGTCGCCATGACAGCCACGTCCTTCGACGCATCCCCCGGGCCGGCGCCGAGATGACCGAGTACGTCGACGTCGCACGCGCCGAGTCCGAACGCGGCGACGTGGTGCTCCGTCGCCGTCTGGAGGAGCACGCCGCCGATGCCCTCGAACTGCGCGTGAACGGGATCTTCGTGATGGACACCCGGGAGACGAGCTCGGAGATCGAGCTTGCTGCTGCCGCCCTACGCCTGGTCACGGACCCGCGCAAGGTCGTCGTCGGGGGTCTGGGCCTCGGCTTCACCGCCCGGCGGGTGCTGGCCGACCCCCGGGTCGAGCAGGTTCGGATCGTCGAGATCGAGGAGGCGCTCGTCGGGTGGATGCGCGACGGCACCATCCCGCACGGCCCCGCGATCCTGGCCGACAAGCGGGTGCACGTCGTCAGCGCCGGCATCGTGATGGCCGTCGACGAGGCCACCTCGACCTACGACCTGATCCTGCTGGACGTCGACAACGGACCGGGTTACCTCGTGCACGACACCAACGCCGCCATCTACGAGCGCGACTTCCTCGCCGCGGCGAAGCGGATCATCAACCCTGACGGAGCCCTCGTCATCTGGTCGGCGAACCCCGCGCCCGGCCTCGAGGACGCGATGGCGGAGGTGTTCGGCAACTGCAGCGAGCACCGCTACGACGTGCTCCTGCAGGAGCGGTCCGAGCAGTACCTGCTCTACCTCTCCCGCGTCAGCTGACGCGCGGAAGGTAGCGGGGCCCAGAGACGGCACCCTGCAACCCCGGTAGCGTCGAGCGCATGAGCTCCGAGAACACCATCAGGACCCGCACCGAGCACGACAGCATGGGCGACATCGAGGTCCCCCAGGACGCCTTGTGGCGTGCCCAGACGCAGCGGGCGGTGGAGAACTTCCCGATCAGCGGTACGACGCTCGAACCCGCCCACATCGTGGCCATGGCCCGGGTGAAGAAGTCGGCCGCCAGGATCAACGCCCAGCTCGGCATCATCGCCGAGGAGCAGGCGGAGGCCATCGCCGCCGGGGCCGACGAGATCATCGGCGGCGCCCACCACGACGAGTTCCCCATCGACGTCTTCCAGACCGGTTCGGGCACCAGCTCCAACATGAACATGAACGAGGTGCTGGCCTCCCTCGCGAGCCGGGCCGGCACCGACGCCCACCCCAACGACCACGTCAACGCCAGCCAGTCGAGCAACGACACCTTCCCGACCTCGATCCACGTCGCGGCCGTGGAGGCGACGACCTCCGGGCTCGTGCCCGCGCTCGAGGTGCTGGCGACCTCGCTCGAGGCGAAGGCCACGGAGTTCAAGGACGTCGTGAAGTCGGGGCGCACCCACCTGATGGACGCGACGCCGGTGATGCTCGGCCAGGAGTTCGGGGGGTATGCCGCGATCATCCGGATGGGTGTCGAGCGGCTCTCCTCCACCCTGCCCCGGGTGGCCGAGCTGCCGCTCGGCGGCACCGCCGTCGGCACCGGCATCAACACCCCCGACGGCTTCGCCGAACGCGTCATCGCCGACCTCGCCGCGGAGACCGGGCTGCCGTTCACGGAGGCACGCAACCACTTCGAGGCCCAGGGTGGGCAGGACGCGCTCGTCGAGCTGTCCGGCCAGCTGCGCACCATCGCTGTCGGCCTGACCAAGATCTGCAACGACCTGCGCTGGATGTCCTCCGGTCCGACGACGGGGCTGGCCGAGATCCACCTGCCTGACCTCCAGCCCGGATCGAGCATCATGCCCGGCAAGGTCAACCCGGTCCTGCCCGAGGCCACCTTGATGGTGTGCGCGCAGGTGATCGGCAACGACGCCACCGTGGCCGTGGGCGGGGCCAGCGGCAGCTTCGAGCTCAACGTGATGATGCCGGTCATGGCTCGCAACCTGCTCG
Source organism: Marmoricola sp. (assembly GCA_046595715.1). Lineage (GTDB taxonomy): Bacteria > Actinomycetota > Actinomycetes > Propionibacteriales > Nocardioidaceae > Marmoricola. Next base: position 4,927 of record JBKJON010000109.1, on the reverse strand, counting down.
AGTCGATCCGGCTCCTCGCTCACGTCACCCCGCTGCTGGCGCACCGGTGCATCGACGGGATCGAGCCGAACGTGGAGCGCATGCGCACCTACGCCGAGTCCTCGCCGTCGGTGGTCACGCCCCTGAACAAGTACATCGGCTACGAGGAGGCCTCCAGGGTCGCCAAGGCGGCGCTCAAGCAGGGCCGGACGATCCGTGAGCAGGTCCTCGAGATGGGGTACGTCGAACGTGGTGACCTCACCGAGGAGCAGATGGACGAGGCGCTCGACGTACGCACGATGACACGGTCCGACTAGTGGCTGGTGTGCGCCGGGACGACCGGCACCACAACGCCCCAGAACGCACGCGGCGGGACCTCGTGGCCCCTCCCCTGGAGCCGAACCAACGTCGCGCCGGGAATCTCGTGCGCCAGGGCCTCGCCGTGAGCGAGCGGGAAGAGGGGATCCTCGGGCTGCTCGACCGCCCCGTGTCCCGGTGGTCGTGGCGGACCACGAACCTGCCGGCGTCGGCGAGCCGCCGGCAGAAGTCGGGGCTCCCACCAGTCCATCGAGGAGGTCGCGCCTGCGATCAGCAGCACGGCCGGGTCGCCGTAAGCTCCCGAAGCTCCGCACGCAGAGGTGCGCCGCGCCGGCCGGGACAAGGGAGACAGTCCTGGGGACGAGACCCCCCTGGCCCGGCGGATTCATCGCTGCTCGGCGAGCAGCTTCCTCATCTCGGCGATCTCCGAGGTCTGGGCCTTCTCGATCGCCCGGGCGAGGGCGATGGCGTCCTTGCTGCCGCCCTCGGACTGCTCCTTGCGGGCCATCTCGATCGCGCCCGAGTGGTGCTCGATCATCTGGGTCAGGAACAGCCGGTCGAAGGCGGCACGGCGCGCGGCGGCGAGGTCGCTCATCTGGCCCGCGTCCATCATCCCGGTCATCGCGCCGGACCCGTCGCCCATGTCACCGGAGCCCATGACCTGCTCGTCCCAGTCCTTCAGCCAACCGGTCATCCTCTCGATCTCAGGGTCCTGGGCCGACGAGATGCGCCGGGCGAGGTCGGTCACCTCGGGACCGGCGTCGTTCGTCACCGCGAGCCTCGCCATCATCACCGCCTGCTGGTGGTGCGGAATCATCTGCTGGGCGAAGGTGACGTCGGCCTGGTTGTGGTCTGCGGAGCTGGCCGCCCCGTCACCACCGCCGCAAGCGGTCAACAAGACGAGAGCGAGCGCGGCAACAGCCGTTCGTGCGATGCGGATCATGTGATTCTCCTTGTGAGTGTCCAGGTGTGGGCGTGCTGGAGGAAGGCGCGCAGCGGCGCGCCGACCTGTCAGCAGCGACAGACCGACAGCTTCACGAGGCAGGGTGGGTCAGGGGCGCGGGCGCGTCTGGCCAGCGGGCGCGGGCCTCGCAGGGCGGCCCGGTCGCGGGGGACGTGGAGCAACCCTGACAGCCACAGGCCGACCACCAGGGCGAGTGTGCGCACCACGACGCACATCGAGGCCATCTCGTCGCTGCCCGGCGGTGTCCCTGGCTGCAGCGTCGTCACGAGCCCTGCGGGAGCGACCGCGGCGGAGGACCCCATCGCCATCGGCGCCATGCCGTCGTGGTCGTCGCCCATGGTTCCGTGCGACCCGACGCCGTGCATCAGCAGGAGCCCGGCCAGGACGAGGAAGGAGGCCCAGACCCCGGCCCGCACGGAGACGGGGAGCGACCGGGACCTCATCCGCCGAGCCTAGTCGGGGTGCCTCAGCCCTTCAGGCGAAAGGTCTCACGAGATCAGGCTCCGGGTGGCTCAGTACCAGCCAGCGCCCTGCTTGAAGGACCACGCGGAGCAGGCGGAGCCGTAGCGGCCCTTGATGTAGCCCAGGCCCCATCGGATCTGGGTCTCGGCGCTGTTGGCCCAGTTGGGGCCGGCCGAGGACATCTTGGAGCCGGGCAGGGCCTGGGGGATGCCGTAGGCGGAGGAGCTGGGGTTGTCGGCGTGCACGTTCCAGCCGGACTCCTGCGACCAGATGTTGTCCAGGCAGCCGAACTCGGAGGAGGAGATGCCGTACTGCGGCATCAGGGCGCGGGCGAGGGCCTTGGGGTCCGCGGTGCTGAGGTCCTCGGTCTTGGTCACCGCTGCGCCGGAGGCGGTGGACAGGGCGCGGACCTTGGTCCGGTCGGCCGCAGGTCGCCGGTCACCGGTCGAGCGCGAGGAGCGCTCCTCGCGCTCAGCCAGCTCGGACTGTGTCATGCCCTGGGCCGGGCTCGAGGCGGACAGGGCGGCCGCAGAGCCGTCGAGCGGCGTGGGCCCGGCCAGCACGCCCGTGGAGACGGCGAGCCCGGTCGCGACGACCGCGACCCCGGAGAACAGGGCCACACCACGGAAGCTGCGGGTGAGACGGGAGTGCAACGGCGCTGAGGGCGCGCTGCGGTGCTTGGCGGCATGCTTCTCGAACAAGGTGTGGCCCTAGCGTTGACGACATGGACGTCATGCGCCGCTCAACGTGCTGGGGGGAAGCGCGGAGCGGGCGGGAAGAACCACCACCCTCGCTCATGACCACGGACAGTTGCAAGTTGAACCACCCGGTAACAAGCGTGACCTCGTTCACGCCTGGCGAGGTCACGCTCGTCCCGGGCGGGTGTCCTACAGGCCCGTCATGTGCTCCAGCATCTCGGTCACCAGGGCCGCGATCGGGGAACGCTCGCTGCGGGTCAGCGTCACGTGGGCGAACAGCGGATGCCCCTTGAGCCGGTCGACCACGGCCACGACGCCGTCGTGCCGACCCACCCGCAGGTTGTCGCGCTGGGCCACGTCGTGGGTCAGGACCACCTTGGAGTTGGCACCGATACGCGACAGCACGGTCAGCAGGACGTTGCGCTCCAGCGACTGCGCCTCATCGACGATCACGAAGGCGTCGTGGAGCGAACGGCCGCGGATGTGCGTCAGTGGGAGGACCTCGAGCATGCCGCGGTCGAGCACCTCCTCCACGACGTCGGGCGTGGTGATCGCGCCCAGGGTGTCGAAGACGGCCTGGCCCCAGGGCGACATCTTCTCGGACTCGTTGCCGGGCAGGTAGCCGAGCTCCTGGCCCCCGACCGCGAACAGTGGCCGGAAGACCACGACCTTCTTGTGCGTACGCCGCTCCAGCACGGTCTCCAGACCGGCGCACAGGGCCAGGGCCGACTTGCCGGTGCCGGCGCGACCACCCAACGACACGATGCCGATCTCGGGGTCCAGCAGCAGGTCCAGGGCGATCCGCTGCTCGGCCGAGCGGCCGTGGATGCCGAAGGCCTCCCGGTCGCCGCGCACGAGGTGGACCCGCTTGTCGGCCTTGACCCGGCCGAGTGCACTCCCCCGGTCCGACATCAGCACCAGGCCGGTGTGGCAGGGCAGGTCGCGGGCGGCGTCGAGGTCGATCACCTGGTCGTCGTAGAGCTCGTCGAGGTCGGCCCCGGCGACGTCGACCTCGGCCATGCCCGTCCAGCCCGCGTCGGACTCGTTGATCTGCTCGCCGCGGTACTCCGCGGCGTCGAGGCCGACCGCTGAGGCCTTGATGCGCAACGGCAGGTCCTTGGAGATCAGCGTGACGTCGTGCCCCTCGTTGGCGAGGTTGCAGGCCACGGCGAGGATGCGGGTGTCGTTGTCGCCGAGGCGGAAGCCGGAGGGCAGCGACGCGGGGTCGGTGTGGTTCAGCTCGACCCGGATGGTGCCACCCATCTCCCCCACGGGCACCGGCTCGTCGAGACGTCCGTTCTCGACTCGCAGCTCGTCCAGCATGCGCAGCGCCGAACGGGCGAAGTAGCCGAGCTCGGGGTGGTGCCGCTTGCCCTCCAGCTCGGTGATCACCACGACGGGCAGGACGACCTCGTGCTCCTGGAACCTCTTCAGCGCACCGGGGTCGGCCAGCAACACCGAGGTGTCCACGACATAGGTCCGCCGGCCGGGCGTCACGGGTGTCGGCGCGCCTGGCTGGGCCTGGTTCTCGGCCGACTTCTGGGCGGGTGCGCGCTTCACTGTTGCCACTGGTTCCCCTTGTGACCGCGCGCGCACTCCCGCGCCCGGTCCGTTAGCAGGTGTGCACGGACCGGGTGAGGCGCCGGGGGTCCGAGTGGTGACCTCCGGTGGTGCTGTGGCCGTGATCTCTCACGAACTTCGCCCTCCTGGTACGGCCTGCTTCCCCGCAGGCCGATGTCTGAAAAGTACGTCTGCTGGTCGACGCTTCCGAGCCGACACGCGGGAACGTCAGGTGAACGACACACGCACGTCACGCACCTGGCGCAGGCCGACTACCACGACGGGGCCTGGTGACCCGCGAGGTCCCGGCCCTCCTCAGGACCCGTAGCGACGCTCGCGCTCGGCGTAGGCCCGGACGGCACGGAGGAAGTCCACGCGCCGGAAGTCGGGCCAGTAGGCCTCGCAGAAGTAGAACTCCGACTTGGCGCTCTGCCAGAGCAAAAACCCACCAAGGCGTTGTTCGCCCGACGTACGGATGACCAGGTCGGGATCCGGCTGGCCCTTCGTGTAGAGATGGTCGGCGATGTGTTCGACATCGAGGATCTCGGCGAGTTCCTCCAGCGATGAGCCCTTGGCAGCGTGCTCGTGGAGCAGCGAGCGCACCGCGTCGGCGATCTCGCGTCGGCCGCCGTACCCGACGGCGACGTTGACCAGCATGCCGTCGACATCTGCGGTCGCCTCGGCCGCGGTCTTGAGCCGGCGGGCGATGTCGTCGGGCAACAGGTCGAGGGCCCCCACCGGGTGCAGACGCCAGCGGCGCTGGACGGCGAGGGAGTCGACCGCGTCGGCGATGATCTCGAGCAGCGGCTCCAACTCGCCCTCGGGACGGTTGAGGTTGTCGGTGCTCAGCAGCCACAGAGTGACGACCTGGATGCCGACCTCGTCGCACCAGCCGAGCAACGGTTCGATGTTGGCGGCGCCGGCACGGTGCCCGTGAGCGGTGTCG
>JBKJON010000079.1:0-3602 GCA_046595715.1 Marmoricola sp. | reverse complement strand
TCCTGGCGCCCGAGCCGGCTCGTCGTGCCATCCGCGAGATGTTCCTGGCCCACGTGATCGGTGGCAAGCACCTCAGCCGGCGGGCCGACTTCACGGCCATGGTCCGCGGCGCCACCCCGGACCTGGTGCTCACCGGCGTCGAGGTCCTGGCTGTGGAGACCGGTGGCAACGGGGTGGTCGTCGTGGACATCGGCGGCGCCACCACCGACGTCCACTCCGTGGTGAGGCTCGATCCCGAGGACGCCGGCCTGTCCCGCGAGGTCGTCGCCAGCACCCCCGTGACCCGCACGGTCGAGGGCGACCTCGGGATGCGTTGGAGCGCGCTGAGCACCTGGGAGGCCGGGCTGGCCGCAGGCCTGGTCGAGGAGAACCTCCACGCCGCTGCCGTACGTCGGACCGAGGAGCCGTCCTTCCTCCCGGGGACCGACGTGGAGCGCCTCGAGGACGAGTTGGTCGCCGCGACCGCGGCCACGCTCGCCCTTCGACGACACGTCGGCCGGTCGCGGGTCGTGGTCGGGCCGGACGGTCGGGTCGTCGAACGGAGCGGCAAGGACCTGCGCGAGGTCGACCTGCTCGTCGGGTCGGGCGGCGTCTTGCGTCACGCCCACCCCGAGGGGGTCCAGCGCATGCTGTCCGGACTGACCGGGGTCTCCTCGGAGGGATGGCAGCAGCCTGAGCACCCGCGGGTCGTGGTCGATCGCGACTACGTGCTCGCTGCCGTCGGACTGCTCGCGGAGAGTCGCCCGGCAGCATCAGCCGCACTGGCCCGTAGCCTGTCCACGTGCCGAGAAACCCCCGCCAGCTGATCCGCGACTTCCGGAACCGTGCACGCACCCGGGAGAACGAGTGGGCCCAGCAGGCCGAGTCCGAGACCATCGAGCTGCGCGAGCGGATCGCCGCACAGTGGGCCGAGGTTCGGGCCGCCCGTCGGGAGATGGAGGCCCAGCCGGTCATTGCCGGAGGACCCTCCAACTTCACGCCCGCGCAGGTGCCCTACGGCGTGGACCTCGCGGCGGCGTGGGCGTGGCGGTTCGTGATCATCGCCGTGGCCGGCGGAGCCATCCTGTGGCTGCTCAACCTGTTCCTCGTCGTCGTGCTGCCCGTCATCATCGCCCTGCTCATCGCGGCGCTGGTGGCGCCGGTGGTGCACTGGCTCCAGCGCCTGGGCCTGCCCCGCAAGGCCGCCGCGCTGCTCGTGGTCCTGGTCGGGATCGGCTTCATCGCGCTGCTGGGGACCTTCGTCGGCAGCCAGGTCTCGCAAGGGGTCGGGGACCTCTCCGGCCAGGTGTCGGACGGCCTCGAGCAGATCCGCGACTGGCTGCGCACCGGTCCGCTGCAGGTGACCGACAAGCAGCTCAACACCCTGCTCGAGGACGCCCAGAACCAGCTGTCCCAGCGCAGCAAGGACCTGCCCAAGCAGCTGACCGAGGTCGGCACCACCCTGGGCCACGTGGTGGCCGGCATGTTCATCGTGCTGTTCTCGACCTACTTCTTCCTGGCCGACGGGCCTCTCATCTGGGCCTGGATCGTCCGCATCTTCCCGCGCGCCGGCCGACTGCGCGCCGACTCCTCCGGCCGGGTCGCCTGGCGTTCGTTGACCCAGTTCGTGCGGGCGACCGTCCTCGTGGCGGGCACCGACGCGATCGGCGTGATGGTCGGAGCACTCGTCCTCGGGGTGCCCTTCGTCAGTGCGATCGGCGTGCTGGTCTTCATCGGTGCCTTCGTCCCCCTGATCGGTGCCTTCGTCTCCGGCGGCGTGGCGGTCCTGGTGGCCCTCGTCGCTCAGGGGCCGTTCACCGCCCTGCTGATGTTCGGCGTGATCGTCGCGGTCCAGCAGCTCGAGGCACACGTCCTGCAGCCGTTCCTGATGGGCCGTTTCGTCTCGGTGCACCCGCTCGGTGTGATCATCGCGATCGCCCTGGGCGTCATCGTCGCGGGCATCCCCGGTGCGCTCATCGCCGTACCGCTGGCCGCCTCGCTCAACGCGGTCGTGCAGCACCTCGCAAGCGGCGCCGAGGTCGGGGAGGACCCGGAGGAGGCGTCGAGGGCCGATCCCGACACCCTCCCGGTCGGTACCAGGGCAGGTGAGACGGCAGACATCTCGGGGGACGCGGTCGCGGACATGCACGACGACGACCCGTCCGTCCCGTAGCCGGCGCAGGCTGGATTCCCGGGACCCCTAGGGTGGAGTGCATGACCGTCTCACTGGCTGACATCGAGGCCGTCGCTGACCTCGTGGGTGAGGTTGCGATCACGACTCCCATGGAGGAGTCCCGCTGGCTGCAGGCTCTCGTGGGCGGAAAGGTGCTGCTGAAGTTCGAGAACCTCCAGCGCACCGGCTCGTTCAAGATCCGGGGAGCCTACGTCCGTCTCTCCCGCCTCACGGCGCAGGAGCGGGCGCGTGGAGTGGTGGCGGCCTCGGCCGGCAACCACGCCCAGGGTGTGGCGCTCGCCGCGAAGCTGCTCGGCATCAAGGCCACCGTCTTCATGCCGGAGGGGGCTCCGATCCCCAAGGCCAACGCCACCCGCGGGTACGGCGCCGAGGTGCTCTTCCACGGGGAGTACCTCACCCATGCCCTGGTCGCTGCGCAGGAGTTCGCCGACCGGACCGGCGCCGTCTTCATCCACCCCTTCGACCACACCGACATCGTGTCGGGGCAGGGGACCGCCGGGCTCGAGATCGTCCGGCAGGCGCCCGAGGCCGCGACGGTGCTCGTGCCCACGGGCGGTGGTGGCTTCATCGCCGGCATCGCGATCGCCATCAAGGGTCTGCGACCCGACGTACGCGTGATCGGTGTGCAGGCGGAGGAGGCCGCAGCCTTCCCCGAGTCACTGCGCCAGGGGGCACCGGTCGCGCTGGAGCGGATGACCACCATGGCCGACGGCATCGCGGTGGCCAGGCCCGGCGACGTCCCCTTCGGGGCCATCCAGCGCTACGTCGACGATGTGGTCACCGTCTCGGAGGACTCGCTCTCCCGCGCACTGGTGATGCTGCTCGAACGCACCAAGACGGTCGTCGAGCCCTCCGGGGCCGCCGCCGTGGCCGCGTTGATGGACCAGCCCCGGGCGTTCGGCACTCCGGTGGTCGCCGTGCTCTCGGGCGGGAACGTCGACCCGCTGCTGCTGGGCAAGCTGATCCAGCACGGTCTGGCCTCGGGCGGGCGCTACATGAACCTGCAGGTGCACATCCCGGACAGCCCGGGGGGACTGGCGCGGCTGCTGGCCGAGCTGGCCGAGGCCGGCGCCAACGTGCTCGAGGTCGAGCACGACCGCACCACGAACTCGCTGCACATCGGCGAGGTCGAGGTACGCCTGCAGCTGGAGACCCGGGGCGTCGCGCACGCCGAGACGGTCCTGGTCCGCCTCCGCGAGCGCGGCTACCACGTCATCGAGTAGACCGCGAGCGGGCAGTTGCGTCACGTCCTACGACGGTGGGCGGGCAGTTGCGTCACGTCGTACGACGGCGAGCGGGCAGTTACGTCACGTCCTACGACGGCGAGCGGGCAGTTACGTCACGTCGTACGACGGTGAGCGGCACTCTTGCGGACCGGGAATGCCCGCTCGGCGGCCACACGCGGACCCGGAATGCCCGCTCGGCGGGG
>JBKJON010000462.1:0-3895 GCA_046595715.1 Marmoricola sp. | reverse complement strand
CACCTGCAGCTCTCGGTCATCGACGTCATCCGCGGCGAGCTGGTGGACGAAGGCGGCACGCTGCATGGTCCGAACCAGGCTCCGGGCCTCGTCGTCGGCGTCGGGGCCGAGCCAGGTGGCCACATTGAGCTCGGTCGCACCCTCGATGTCACCCGCGTCGAGGAAACGGCCCTCTTCTTGCCAGAAGGCGCGCAGGGCATCGTCGGGCTCGACGAGGTCACCGGCCGTGCACACCAGCACGAGTCGCTGGACTTGCTCCGGCACAGCGGTCGCCACCTGCTGGGCGACGTACCCGCCGTAGGACGCCCCGACGAGCATGAACGATGTCAGGCCCAGCTCCTCAACCAGCGCCAAGACGTCCTCTGCATCGCTGTACGAGGCACCCGCCTCCAGCGGGGTTGAGCCGTAACCGCGCAAGTCACAGCGGACAACCCGGCAGCCAGCGTCGACCAGGGCGGCAGTCGGCCGGTCCCACATCCGCAGGTCCGCAACCCCGGCGTGCAGGAGGACCACCGTCCGACCCTCGCCCTCGCCCTCGACGAGGTGGTGGATGGTCATCAGAAGACTCTGACACAGAGACCCGCGACCGTCACCCGATGCGGCGATAGACGGCCTGGGCTTGGAAAGCGCCTCCGGTAGTACCTCCGGCGGAGCGATCACCAGGCCCACGTATCGCGAGGTCGCAAGGGGATCCCACAGCAGGACAAGTCGCATGCGCGCCGTTCTAGCGTGAGTGTCAGCCGCAGGAGGGGCGAGCATTGGCCACGATCAGCGGTCTCAGGGGCGGTTGTGGAACCGCTCGACATGGAGCTTGTCGCCGCGGAGAAGCCCAGTCTCGATCTCGTAGGGGTAGGCAGTGTCGTCGGCGTAGATGAGGTGCCCGAAGTAGAGGGTGCCGGGCGTCGCAGCCGCTTCGCGCTCCAACGCCCGGTACCTCTTGCCTTGCTCGGACCATCCTCGGTTCAAGGCGCGGTCTTGGCGAAACATGTTCGGGCCGAACTCTCCCCCGGAAAGGTGCGGTATGAGATGCCCACGATCCACTGGCGCGCCGTCCACGCCGGGTGCCATCGGGAAGCCCCTCTGGTAGGCGGTGTCCCGGGGTCCAACCGCCTGCGGTGTCAGCGCCAAAGCGGCGACGGTCCTGTCTTCCTGCGGCAGGTTCGCTGAGCTGGCCAAGTCGAACAGGTAGCTGGCTCCGGCCTGCTCGAACTGGTTCAGCGCACAATCCCCGTGCCTAGGTTCGTACCAGTCCGCGAAGGCTGTCAGCAGCGCGGCGCTTACCAGCACCAGGTCCAGCGGCGGGCCGAAAGAAGACATGAGACCGGCGTAGTCCAACGACAGCGCATTCATCGTTCAAACCGTAGCCCGAAGGCGTCGCGTGCAGCATCCCGAGCGTGAGATCGAAGGCGGCGCTCCAGTCAGGGATCCGCTTGCGGTAACGCCGCGGGGTGCGCGTCTTTTCGCCGCCTGTGAGCGTCAAGCCCTGACGGCTCGGGTTGGGTCCGTCCGATGGGGCGGCCGCGGAGACCGAGACTGACGTGGAGCGACTAGGCGCCGTGACAGTTGCCGTTCGCAAAGCGACATTTGTGCCGCGCTGAGCCGATTGGGGCATCAAAGACGGGACCCCTTCGCGCGCGACTGTCCCTTGACCGGGCGCGCCGGGCAGGAGCATCTTGAAAAGTGGAATCCGAGGGAGGCGCCGTGAAGGCTCGACGAAAGTCGCTGGCCCGGACCGAACTGGGGCTTGCGCCAGTCTTTGCGGCGCTCGCGTTGCTCACCGCGATATGGCCCACGTGGATCGAGACGTTGACGCACCTCGATCCCGACGGCGGAAGCGGCGGGACGGAGTGGGGCATCGTGCTGGCCTTCGGGGCGCTGGCAGTGGGCGCTGGTGTCCTAGGCTTGCGGACCTATCCAGCGGCGGCATCCCATGGCGACTAGCGCGAAACGACTCGCGGCGATGGCCGAGCAGTCCGCCTTCGTCTTCGTCGGCGAGGTAAGCAGCCTGGCCTCCGCGACGATGGCCGAGCTGGCCGCCGACAACACCGCCACCGTACGTGTCCTGCGGGTCCTCACGGCTCCGCCGGCGTTCGCCGACCTGGCCGGGCACGACATCACCGTCCGGACCAGCGGGCGGGTCACTCTCAAACGCAACGACCGGCGGACTTTCTACGCCAATGGGTGGGTCTTCGGCTCCAGCCTCGCGGTTGACGTGGTCGGCGCCGTACCCGAGACCGACGAGCCACACCTGACTGCGAGCCTGCGGGCCACTGCCAGCAATGCTAGCGACTCGATCCTGAAGGCACGGCTCGAATCGGCCACCCTCGGGGTAGCTGGCACCGTCGCCGACGTCAGCCGACAGGAGCACCCGCCCACTCACATCAGCGAGCACGACCCCGACTGGCATGAGGCGACGATCGACGTCGACGAGGTGATCAAGGGATCCAAGCGCACCAAGCAGGTCAAGGTGCTGTTCCCGCAGAGCGACGACGTGCGCTGGCACGACGTCAGCAAGCTGGTGCCCGGTCAGCAGGGGGTCTTCATGCTCCATGGGCCCTCCAAGAGGAGCTCCGAGGGCGTCCCCGCCAGGTTATTGGCCGCAGTCCCCAAGCAGGCCGACGTGCTGACCACGCTGCATGCCTACGACGTGCTGCCCATCGACGAGTTGGAGCGCGTGCGCGCGCTCGCCAAGGAGCAGAGGCGGCGCCGATGATCACGGTGGTCAACATGATCCCGCAGTCGTTGTCCGGCGAGACGAACCAGGACAGCGAACCCAATATTGCGGTCAACCCCGCCAACCCCCGGCAGATCGCCGCCTCGGCCTTCACGCCGGCACCTATGGGTGGAGCCAACGCCCCGATCTTCGTGTCCCAGGACGGCGGGTCCACCTGGGTGTTGAACACGATCGTGCCCAGCGCCGGATCGATCGGCACCGGCGACATCACCCAGCGTTTCAGCGGCACCTCGAACCGCTTGTTCACTGGCATCCTCGACGGAGCAACCGGTGACTTCGAGGTGCATCGCACCACCAACTTCACCGCTGCGACGCCGATGACCCAGCTGGAATCGCGTGCCAACGAGGACCAGCCGTACGTTCAGGCAGCCACGGTGATGGGCGGCCAGGGCGTCGGAGTCGATCGCGTCTACATCGGCGTCAACGACTTCAACGCCGGCACCCAGACGGCCACCGTCGAGCAGACCCTCGACGGTGGCGCGGCGACCCCTGCGTTCACCTCGGTGCGGGTCGAGCACCGCACCACCCTCGGCCAGGACGGGCCGCAAGTCCGAACCGCCATCCACGGAGACGGCACCATCTACGCCGGGCACTATCGCTGGGTCGCGTCCTCCGGCAGCTTCCCGGCCAACACCCTGATCATCACCAACGCCGAGCTGATCGTCAGCCGCGACGACAACTGGGGCGCGGGCGCCAATCCGTTCACCGCGCTCACGGACCCCTCAGACGGCGTTTCCGGGCGGCGGGTGGCCACCGGCCTGTCGTTCCCGTTCAACTCCGCGGGCGTCGCCGCCAACGGCCAGGAGCGCTGGGGGGGCGACCTCAGCATCGCCGTCGATCCCCGCAACAGCTCCACCGCCTACGTCGCCTTCAGCACCCGGGTCTCCGGCGTCTACACCTTGCAAGTCGTGGGTTCCACGGATCGGGGAGTTACGTGGTCGGGCAACCTGCTGTCCATCACCAACGGCAAGAACCCCGCCATCGCGGTCAACAGCCTCGGCACGGTGGCCATCGCCTACCAGCAGATCACCGGCACCGGCGCCACCCAGCGGTGGGAGACTCACTACCGCGAGCTCACCACAGGCACGTCGTGGAGCGACACGACCCTGTGCACGGCGCTGTCGCAGGCGCCCGCCCGCACGTTCTCGCCGTACATCGGCG